>JAISPN010000265.1 GCA_031274845.1 Acidobacteriaceae bacterium | reverse complement strand
ATCGGTTCATCGCGGGCATCATCACGGAGCGAGGCATCTTCCGGGCGCCGTACCGTGAGAGCCTCGCGTCTGCCTTTATGTGACGGCCGCCGATGGGCATGCTGATTCTGGGCATCGAGACCTCGTGTGACGAAACCTCGGCGGCGGTGGTTGAAGACACCGGCGATCTGAGCCGTCCCTGGGCGGTCCGCTCCAACATCATCGCGTCGCAGATTGCCATTCATCGCGAGTGGGGCGGTGTCGTGCCGGAGTTGGCGTCGCGGCAACATCTGCGCGACATCTGCGGCGTCGTCGAACGCGCGCTCGACGCGGCGTCCATCGGTTGGCAAGACCTCGGCGCGATTGCCGTCACCGAAGGTCCGGGACTCGTCGGCGCGCTGCTCGTCGGGCTCTCCTTCGCCAAGGCGGCCGCGGCCACGCTTGCTGTGCCGCTCGTTGGCGTGCATCATCTCGCCGGTCACATCGAATCGATCGTTCTTGAAAACGGAGAGATTCCGTTGCCAGCCGTCGTGCTCGTCGTTTCTGGCGGTCACACGAGCTTGTATCTTGTCGCCGAGCAAGGCCGCTACGAGCTTCTCAGCCGCACGCGCGATGATGCCGCGGGGGAGGCGTACGACAAGGTGGCGAAGCTGCTCGGGTTGGGATATCCCGGCGGACCGGTGATTGACCAGCTGGCGAAGCACGGCAACGATCGCGCGATCTCGTTGCCATCGACTCGACTCACACATGCGGACCGTAACGCGCCGCACCTCAAAGGCGATCTCGATTTCAGCTTCAGCGGACTCAAGACGGCGGTTCTTCGTCACGTCAAGAGCCGTGAGGGGCGTCCGTTCACGGAGCAGGAGATCGCGGATGTCTGCGCGACGTTCCAGCGGATTGTCGTCACCACATTGGTCGAGCGCACGTTTACCGCGGCGCGACGCTACGGCGCCGCCAGTGTTGGTGTGGCTGGCGGTGTGTCCGCGAACAGCCGTCTGCGTGCCGACATGAACGCGTACGGCGCCGCTCGAGAGATTCCGCCGTTTGTCCCCAGCTTGCGTCTATCGACGGACAACGCGGCGATGATTGCCGCGGCTGGTCTCAGGAAGTTCCGCGCCGGCATCACCTCGCCGCTCGACATCAACGCCGACGCGGCGCTCGTGTTGTAAGCAAGGTGCCGGCAATCTGACCGAGGATGCGATGAAGGTTCACACCGATTACTTGTGGTTCAACACGAAGAAGCGGCACGAGTTCGTCCGCATCACCGACGACATCGCGGGCATCGTTTCAGCGAGCGGCGTCGGCGAGGGAACGGTGCTGGTGTCGGCGATGCACATTACGGCGGGCGTGTTCGTGAACGACTGGGAAAGCGGTCTGCTGCACGATTTCGACGTCTGGCTTGAGAAGCTGGCGCCGGCGGGATTGAATTACCAGCATCACCAGACCGGCGAAGACAACGCCGACGCGCACTTGAAGCGCACGATCGTGGGACATCAGGTCGTGCTGCCGATCACCAACGGCGCGCTCGATCTCGGTCCGTGGGAGCAACTCTTCTACGCCGAGTTCGACGGTCAGCGCCGCAAGCGGGTCGTCGTCAAGGTGATGGGCGTGTGAGGCGATTTCCGGAGCATCCGATCGTCGGCGTCGGCGCGGTCATCGTGAACGATCGTCGTGTATTGCTCGTCCGTCGCGGCACGCCGCCGCTCAAAGGGGAATGGAGCCTGCCCGGAGGCGCCGTGGAAGTAGGCGAGACGCTCACCGATGCGCTCGCCCGCGAGGTGTACGAAGAAACCGGTCTCTCCGTGCGTGTCGGCCCTGTCGTGGAGGTGCTCGATCGCGTGCACCGCGATGCCGACGGCCGTATCGAATATCACTACGTGCTCATCGACTATCTCTGTCAGGTGCAGGGAAGCGCCGAGGCGGTCGCCGCGACCGATGTTGATGCCGTGCGCTGGGCGGACGTCGACGCCTTGCACGCATTCCATCTGGCGCGCGAAGCCGAGGCCGTGATCTTCAAGGCGCTTGAGTTGTCGCGCCTCGCGTCGTAGTCTCGCCATCATGCGCGCGCTTCAGATCGCCACAGCGCTCATCACCGTGCTCGCGGCCGCCACGCTGCCGTCCGCGCCGGCGGTGGTGTCGCTGTCCGCCGGGCAGCGGCAGGCGAATACGCCAAGCGTCGATCTCGTCGAGCTTGGCGTGACGGTGGTCGACCGGAACGGCGCGCCGGTGCACGGACTGACCAAAGACGATTTCGAACTCAAGGAAGAAGGGCGGACGCGGCCCCTCGTCACCTTTTCAGAAGTCGCGGCCGGACAGGAGGACAGCGCCGACAGCCGGACGATCATCGTGTTGCTCGACGATGTGGGCATCCCCGAGACCGGAACCTTGGCCATTCAGACGATTGCGAACCTGGTGGTTGATTTCGTCGACCGCTTCGATCGCGTGGCGGTGGTGCGATTGAGCAAGGAGAACGATGCGGCGTTCGGCGATCTGCTGGATGCGCGCACGCGCATTCGTGACTACCGCGCGGGCATCCAGCCGTTTGTGCCGCCTCTGGCGTCGGAGATGGCGCTCACACGCATTGGCGCGATCGCGCGCGATGTGATGACCAGCGACGCGGGCCGAAAGATTGTCGTCTGTATCGGTTCGTCCAGTGTCTGCAACGTGAGAGCGCCGCAGCCGCTGTCGCCCAGACACATTTACGAGCGGTGGGTGGAGGCGTTGACGGAATCGGCGCGAGCGAGCCTGTCGGTGTACGCCATCATTCCCGGCCGTTACCAGATGCGAGCCGATAGCCTGATTGAAGCCACTGGCGGTGAGCTCTTCGCCACCAGTTCCGATGTCGTCCCGGCGATTCAGCGCGTGCTGCAAGACGCGAACAACTACTACCTGCTCGGCTACTGGCCTGACGCCAACGGCAAACGTCGCGATACGTACTCGATTCAGGTGAAAAGCACGAGGAAAGACGTCACCGTCAATGCCCGCCATCAACGCGGGAATTAAGTCAGTGTTGCTGGTGTGCTGACAGCGTGATGCCGTCAGTCTGCGAGGAGTTTGGCGATCAACGCGTCTTTTGCGTGTGGCCACTCGGAGGCAATCAGGCTGTAGAGCACGGAGTTTCGCACGTACCCATCCCGCATCACCATGTGGTTGCGCAGAATCCCTTCTTCGCGCGCGCCGATGCGCAGGATGGCGGCTCGTGATGACGCGTTTCGTTCGTCCGTGACGAACTCCACGCGATGGCATCCCCACACATCGAACGCATGGCTGAGCATGAGGAACTTTGCCTCGGTGTTGACGCGCGTGCGCTGGCGGGAGGCGGCCAGAAACGTAAACCCGATTTCCACGCGGCGATGGCGGGTTTCAATAGAGCGAAAGCGCGTGCTGCCCAGCACCTGACCCGACTGCGCATCGAGCGTGGCAAACGCCAGATCGCGACCCGCGGCATACGCCGACTGCGCATCGTTGAGAAACTGCGGCAGGTCGTTCGGGTGCGGCACGATGGTGAAGGGGATTTCCCAGAGCGTGCCGTCCTCAATGGCCGCCGCCATGCCAGACAGGTGCTCTTCCGCGAGCGGCTCCAACCGAACCCACCGGCCTTGCAACACCACGTTCTCAACCTTCACGGACGTCCCTCCATCCTATGTGTGACTGAGGCTCAAGGCAGACGGCGACTTATGCGGCGCTCTCGGTTCGGGTTGACATGCTGTGAGCGTGACGCTCAAGGCGGTATGACACGCTCAATTCAAATAGAACGTGATGGTCGTGACCAGCCGGACCTCTTTTTCCTGACTTTCGGTATCGCTGTCCTCTTCTCCCACATCCCGAACGATGAAGCCGCCTTGTTGGGCCTCTCTGATGCCACCGACCTTGACGCCCGCGTCAGTGGCAAATTGCGCCGCGGCGATGCGGGCATTGGTCGTGGCTTCCTTGACCATGTCGGGTTTGATCTCGTTCAGTTTGGTGAAGTAATAGGCAGGCGCGTTGTTCTGAATATCGAGACCTTGCGCGATGAGCTTGTTCAGCTTTGCGCGGACGTCAGACACCAGTTGAACCTGGTTGGTCTCGACGCCGATTGATCCGGTCAGGACGTGCTTGACTTCAACGAGCTTCCTGTTTTCATCCCGAAGTTCTTGTTTCCGGTAGTCAACGACCCCTGGGGTGATTTCAGAGGCGCCAAAGCCGCTATCGGTCAGCAACTTGATGATTTGCGCCTGATCCGCTTCTGATTTTTCATACAGCTTTGCAATCTGTGGCGTCCCGGATTCCGACGTCACGTATCCAAT
Organism: Acidobacteriaceae bacterium; assembly: GCA_031274845.1. Lineage (GTDB taxonomy): Bacteria > Acidobacteriota > Vicinamibacteria > Vicinamibacterales > CAVVIG01 > CADEEX01. Next base: position 452 of record JAISPN010000265.1, on the reverse strand, counting down.
CTTCCAATAGGCGTGATCCGCCGAGACGCGTCGTTCGGCCAGTCCTTTGACTTCGGCCGTGTTGATGCCCACGTTCGCGTTGTACATCGTGTGGCTCACAAAGTATCCAGCGGTGGCGATGCCCGCGGAGATCACCAACGCAGCCAGGACCAAGTTATATCGGCGAGTACCGTTCACATGAGACTCCATGGGGGAATTTGTATTAGAGGAGATCAAGGCTATCAGCAGATCTTTCTGCTGTCTCGTCTTGACACGACAGTCAGCGTGGCGTCGAAGCGTTTCCAGCTGAGGTGCATGTTTGAGTAGGGTGAGTTGCGCGAAATGCAGAGTCGGCTTTTCGCTGCGTTGCCACGTGAGTGTTCGGGTGAAACGCCATAGTGATTGTTGACAACTTGTCAATTAAAGAAGATGCTTTCCCCTGAGGTTGTTGGAGCCGCGCGAATGAAAACCAT
>JAISPN010000226.1 GCA_031274845.1 Acidobacteriaceae bacterium | reverse complement strand
CTTCCGGCGAGATCCGCTGAAGAACAGCGCGCCATCGTCCGCGGTGCTTTCCAGCACTTCGGCCGGTTGCTGCTTGAGTTTTTTCGCTTCGACGCGATGTCGCCGGACGCCATGTTACGCGCGGTCGAATGGGAAGGCGAAGAGCGCGCGCGTGCCGCGTATGCGCACGGCAAAGGCGTGCTGTTCATCACGGGGCATTTCGGATTCTGGGAGTTGCAGGCGCTCGTACACGCGCTGAAGTTTCCGCCGATGGCGGTGATGGCCAGAGCGCTCGATAATCCGTGGCTGAACGAGCGGCTCGAGCAGATGCGCACGCGGACCGGCACCGAGGTCATCTATCGTCAGGGCGGCGTGCGCAAGGTGCTCCGGCGTTTGCAGTCGGGCGGCGCCGTGGGCGTGCTAATCGATCAGCACATCCTTGGCGGCGATGCGGTGACGGTGAATTTTTTCAATCGCCCGGCGGCGACAACCTCCGCCGTGGCCGCGCTGGCGCTCCGCACCGGCGCGCGCATCGTGCCGCTCTTTGCGTTGCCGCTGGGCGGTGGACGCTACCGGATGATCTACGAGCACCCGATCGAGCCTCCCGCACCAGATTCACCGGACCCGATCCGCGAATTGACGCAGCGCTGCACCGACGTGCTCGAGATGTACGTCCGTCAGCATCCGGATCTGTGGCTATGGATGCACCGGCGATGGCGAGTGTAGTTCCTACGGTTCGTATTTCGCGGCAATCGGCATTCGCCAGCCGGCGCCAAAGGCGCGAGTCGTTACTTGCAGGCCGGGCGCGGCTTGTTTCCGCTTGAACTCCGCGTGACGCACGAGCCGCAATACGCGATGGACGGTGTGGGGATCGAAGCCAGCCGCGACGATCGTGTCCGCCGATTCGTGACGCTCGATGTGACGTTGGAGGATGTCGTCGAGGAGATCGTAGGGCGGGAGTGAATCCTGATCGGTCTGGTTTGGCCGCAGCTCTGCTGAGGGCGCTTTCGTCAGGATCGACTCGGGGATGAGGGTGCCGCGCGTCGCGTTCACCCATCGCGCCACGCGGTAAACCATCGTCTTTGGCACATCCGCGATGACGGCGAGTCCGCCCGCCATGTCGCCGTAGAGCGTGCAGTAGCCGACGGCGAGCTCCGACTTGTTGCCGGTCGTCAACAGCAGCGACCCGCGTTTATTGGAGAGCGCCATCAAGAGGGTGCCGCGAATGCGCGCCTGAAGGTTTTCCTCAGTGACATCTCTTGCCGTGCCGGCGAAGGCGGCAGCAAGCGTGCGATCCATCGCCGTCATCGCGTCTTCGATCGGCAGCGTCAGCGTGTCGATGCCGAGCGTTGCCGCGAGCGCGGCCGAATCGTCCACGCTGCCACGGCTTGAGTACGGCGACGGCATCATCACGCCGAGGACGTGCGAGGGGCCGAGCGCCTCGACCGCAATCGCCGCCACCAGCGCCGAGTCGATGCCGCCCGACAAGCCAAGGACAGCCGACCCAAAACCGCACTTTCGCGCGTAGTCCCGCGTCCCGAGGACAAGCGCGCTCCAGAGTTCTGATTCGGCGTCGAGATCCGTTGGTGCGCCAATCGGCTCGGTGCGGGTGATGTCGCAGAGCACGACATCGGCGTCAAACGACGCGCCGCGAGCGATGGGAGCGCCGGCGGCGCTGAAGCCGCAGCTGCGTCCGTCGAAGACGAGGTCGTCGTTGCCGCCGAATTGATTGACGTAGACGAGCGGAACCTGATGACGCCGCGCTAGGTCAGCAAGTCTCTGCTCGCGCAGCGCGTGTTTGCCGCAGGCAAACGGTGACGCCGCGAGGGCGACAATCACCTGCGCCTTGTCGCGCGCGAGCGCCTCGATTGGATCGTGAGGGTTGCGATCGTTCCAGCGATCCGCGCAGAAGCTGATGCCGACGCGGCGGCCGGCGATGTCGATCGTCTGTGTGCCGTGGAACGGCTCGAAGTAGCGGCTCTCGTCGAGGGCAGTATCGGCCGGGATTCGCGCGCTGCGAATCCGCTGTTCGATCCGTCCGCCGCGAATCAGCGCGACGGTGTTGAAGAGCGGCCGCCCGTCATTTGACGGGTGTAATTCCGGAAGGCCGATGAGCGTCGGTGGACCATCCGCCAGCTCGCGCGCGAGCAGATCGATTTGCGTCCAGCTGCGAGTGACGAAGTCGGCGCTGAGCAGAAGATCGTGCGGCGGGTAACCGGCGAGGGCGAGTTCCGGCGAGACTGCGAGGTCGGCGCCACGCGCCGCCGCGGCCTGTGCCGCCGTGCTGAGAAGCGCGGCGTTGCCGCGCAGGTCGCCGGCCGTGGGGTTGATTTGAAGGAGCGCGATGTTCACGCCAGCGTACGTCCTGCTATTCGGTGAAGCGGTATTTCAGCAGTACCCAGAGGGCGCTGAAGCCCGCGGTCCAGGTGATCTTCTTCCCTTCATCGTAGTTCCGGCCGGCATACGTGATTGGAATTTCGTAGACCCGGTAGCCGCGCTTGAAAATTTTCGCGGTGATTTCAGGCTCGATGGCGAAGCCGCTCGACTGAAGGGTGAACGAGCGCAGCACTTCAACCCGCATCATCTTGTAGCAGGTCTCCATGTCGGTCAGCATCGTGTTGTAGAGGATGTTGGTCGCCAATGTCACGACACGATTGCCCAGGTAGTGCGTGAACATGAACACGCGATGGCGTCCCAGAAACCGGGAGCCGTAGACGACATCCGCGTGACCTTTGACGATGAGCTCGATGAGCTCCAGATACTCTTCCGGTGAGTATTCAAGGTCGGCGTCCTGAATCACCATGACGTCGCCGCTGACGTCCTCGAATCCACGCCGGAGCGCGGCGCCTTTACCGGCATTTGTCTGGTGTACCAGCGTGAACTGGAGTTCCGCCTGCAACCGGTCGAGGATCTCCTTCGATCCATCCTGCGATCCGTCGTTGACGACGATCAGCTGGATGCGTAACGGCACGGCGAGCACGCGGCGGATGATCTCTTCGACCGTGTTACGCTCGTTGTACACGGGCATGACGACGGAGAGCAGTGGATTCGCCGGGAGTGGCGCGAAGCGTGGCGGTGTCATTGACGCTGGTACCGTACCACATCCTTACGGGTGGACCCGCTTGTGAGCAGGCAGGTGGTCGTGTGTGCGCCGAACTGGCTGGGCGATGCCGTGATGGCGTTGCCCGCAATCGCCGCCGTCCGCGCGCACTGGCCGGATGCGTCCATTGATGTCGCTGCGCGCCAATCGGTCGCGCCGCTCTTCACGCTGGTGCCCGGCGTGACGCCGCTCACGCTTCCGGCGTCACGAAAAGAGGCGGCCGCTCTCCTGCGAACGAGACACTTCGACCTTGCGATCCTGCTGCCGAATTCATTTCACAGCGCATGGCTGGCGCGCGAGGCAGGCATCCCGAAGCGGTGGGGGTACGCGACAGATTTTCGGTCGCTGCTGCTCACGCGGCGGGTCGCGCGTCCCTTTCGCATACACCAGTCGGAGTTCTACAGCCATCTCGTTCGGACGCTGGGCATTCCAGTGACAGACCCGATGCCGCGCGTGAGCGTCTCTATCGAGCAGCGCGACAGCGGCCGTGTGCTTCTTGAGTCGATCGGCTGGCATCATGAGACGCCGCTCGTGGCGCTCGCGCCTGGCGCGGCATTTGGCGGCGCCAAGCGCTGGCCCGCGCCGTCGTTTGCGGAGCTTGCGGATCGACTGGCTGCCGACGGCGTGCAGTCGGTGCTCATTGGCACCGCGGCGGATCAGGCTGCGACACGCGAGGTGATGGAGCGTATGCGGGCCACGCCGCTCGATCTCACCGGGCGTACCGATCTGCCGATGCTTGCTGGCGTGCTCGTGCATGCGCGCGGGTTGGTCACGAACGATTCCGGCGCGATGCATCTGGCCGCCGCGCTTGGCGTCAACATCGTCGCGCTCTTCGGGCCGACGCGTGAGCGCGAGACGCATCCGCTTGGCACGGGACGGCAGATCGTGATGACGAATCCGGTCTGGTGCCGTCCCTGCATGTTGCGTGAGTGTCCGCTGACCGGGCGTTGCCTGCGCGGCATCGCGCCAGCGCGCGTCTTTGCCGAGGTGCGGAGCTTGTCATGACCGAGACGTCGCTTGCGCCAGCCGTGTTTCTCGATCGCGACGGCACGCTCATCGAGGAAGTGGGCTATCTGGATCGGCGCGATCGGGTGCTGCTGTATCCGTGGGCGGCGGATGCCATTCGCGCGCTCAATCGTGCCGGCGTGCGCGTCGTCATGGTGACGAACCAGTCAGGAATTGCGCGCGGTTTCTTCACGGAGGAGGTCGTTCGCGAGGTCCACGATCACATCGCCGATCTGCTCGCGCGCGGCGGCGCGCACCTCGATGCGTATTACTATTGCCCGCACCATCCAGACGGGACGATTCCCGAGTTGGCCTGCGCCTGCGCGTGCCGCAAGCCGGGACGCGCGCTCATCGATCGTGCGGCGCGTGAGTTCGGGAGCGATCCGCGGCAGGC
>JAISPN010000188.1 GCA_031274845.1 Acidobacteriaceae bacterium | reverse complement strand
GAACACGCAGGCGAATCTTGAGGTCGACCGCTACAACAAGTTCATGAACGATTTTCTCAGTCGTGGCGGTAAAGCACATGCCGTGGTGATTAGAGCGGGATCGTCCATGGGTGCGCCATCAGAAATTCTCGGCAACCTGACGCAGAACACCGCGGGCGTGTTCAAAGTGGTGGCGGTTTCGACTGGCCTGAAAGACTCGATGCAAGCCATCGGCAACGTCATCACCGGGAAACCATAAACGCCGAGAGACGATCTGCCATGCGCGCGATTTTCGTGGTCGGTGGCGTCGTCGCGGCGGTTGCCCTCTGTGGCGCGCAGTCGTATCGAGCGGATGTCGATCTCGTCCGGATCTTCGTGACGGTTGTCGATCGCGCCGGACAGCCGGTGACTGGACTATCGGCCAAGGGTTTCACAGTCAAAGAAGATGGCGCCGCGAGTCCTGTCGTCTCGTTCGGTGAACAGCGAGTTCCCGTGAGCATCGTCGTCGCGCTTGATTCGAGCCTCAGCATGGATGGACCCAGATTCAAGCGAGCGAGTTTGGCCGTGCAAGTGCTCGCGGAAGCCCTTCGCCCCAACGATGAACTCGGAGCAATCGGGTTTTACGCCGTTCCATTCCTGATTGCGCCGCCGAGCACAGACGTGCGCCGAGTCCTCGATGCGTTACCGAACGTCAAACCGACGGTGGGTGGCACGGCGCTGTATGGCGGCGTGGAGATGGCCCTCGACTACGCGGCCGAGGCGCACAACGACAAACGGGCCGTAGTGGTGATTTCAGACGGCAACGATTCGGTGACCAAACGAGATCTGCTGGCGATTCGCGAGCAACAGTCGATCAATCGAATCAAGCATGGAGACACACTTGTCTATGGCATCGCAATCAATGCGCGGGCCGAAAACGGCAGAGATCCCGCGGCGCTATTCAGTCCCTTCGCGCTCTCTCGTCTCGCTGATCCGAGTGGTGGCTGGTCGCAGACCGTGAGCGTTGCCGCTGAGATACCAGATGCGGCGGTGAACATTCGCGACGCGCTGGATCACCAATACCTGCTCGGCATCGAGCCGAAGCACAGGGGTGACAACAAATACCACCGCTTGAATGTCTCCGTCAGCACGTGCAAGTGCCAAGTCCGCGCGCGAGAAGGCTACTTCGCCGCACGATAGCTCGGTGGTTGGCCGATTCTGTGATGAAATACCGGCATGGCAGAGCAGCAGCCGCTCGTCGGCGTCATCATGGGCAGCACATCAGACTGGGAGACGATGCGTCACGCCAGCGAGGTGTTGACGCGGTTCAACGTGCCGCACGAATCAAAAGTGGTGTCGGCGCACCGGACGCCGGCGTGGATGGCCGAGTATGCGATGTCGGCTGAATCGCGCGGCCTGCAGGTGATTGTGGCTGGCGCTGGCGGGGCCGCGCACCTGCCTGGCATGGTGGCGGCGCAGACGACACTACCGGTGATTGGTGTGCCGGTGCAGAGCGCGGCGCTTGGTGGTCTCGATTCGCTACTCTCGATCGTGCAGATGCCGAAAGGGGTGCCGGTGGCCACGGTTGCCATCGGTCCGAGCGGCGCGATGAACGCCGGACTGCTGGCGGTCGCGATTCTGGCGACCAGCCGTCCCGATCTTCGCGCGGCGCTGCACGCGTATCGCGCGGAGATCGAAGCCGCCGTCCGCCGCGACACGCTCGCATGACGCCGCCCGCCGTGCTTCCAGGCGCCACCGTTGGTGTCTTGGGTGGTGGTCAGCTTGGACGGATGTTTGCGATGGCCGCGCGTCGCATGGGGTACCGGGTACACTGCCTTGCGCCGGAGTACGACACTCCCACCGGACAGATTGCCGATCTCGAAGTCGTCGCGCCGTATGACGATCTTGATCGCATCTGCGAGTTCGCGCGCGGCGTCGATGTCGTCACCTTCGAGTTCGAGAACGTGTCGGCGGATGCGGTGGCCGCCGCGGAGGCGCACGCGCTGGTCCGTCCCAACGGCCGATCGCTGCACATCGCGCAGCACCGGGTCCGCGAGAAGACATTTCTTCGCGACTGCGGCCTGCCGGTGGCGCCGTTTGCCGCGGTCAGTCGCAACGATGATCTGGAATCCGCGGTGCGCCGCATCGGCCGCCCGTCGGTGCTCAAGACCGCCGCGTTTGGTTACGACGGCAAAGGGCAGGTGATGATTACTGCCGATACCGATCCGCAACAGGCGTGGACGGATCTCGGTGGGCATGAGTCGGTGCTCGAAGCGTTCATCGATCTCGACCGCGAGATTTCCATGGTGGCGGCGCGCGGCGTCGATGGACACGTCGAGCTGTTCGCGCCGTTTGAAAACGTGCATCGTCATCACATCCTCGACGTCACCACGGCGCCCGCTGGCATCTCCGAGCGGATGGCGCGTGAGGCCGCCGAGATCGCGCGAGTGGTGGTCGAGCGTCTCGACTACGTGGGCGTGCTGTGCGTCGAGTTCTTCGTTGCCAGCGATGGACGGTTGCTCATCAACGAGATCGCGCCGCGGCCGCACAACTCGGGACACCTGACGTTTGATGCGTGCCGCACGAGTCAGTTCGAACAGCAGGTGCGAGCCATCTGCGGGTTGTCGCTCGGATCGCCGGAGCTGTTGCAGCCTGCCGCGATGGCGAATCTGCTGGGCGATCTCTGGGCCAACGGTGAGCCGGATTGGCTGGCGGTGTCCGCCTTCACGGATGTGAAGGTGCACCTGTACGGAAAAATGTCCGCGCGTCCCGGCCGGAAGATGGGACACCTGACGGCGTTGGCGCCATCAACCGCCGAGGCGCGCGCGCGCGTCCTCGCCGCCCGAGAGGCGCTCGTCCGGTAACAACGGAACCATTGCGAGCGAGCCCCTGCCCGCTATTTGATTTTTTTCGGTAATTGCCGCAGGCCGACCACAGCCAAGATGCGGACGACCTGCGCGTTGTCGTCCACCTCATACAACACCAACCGACCATCGGGCCGCGTCAATCGGCGAACGCCTTCGCCGTACTCTGGCGTTTCGGCGCACATCCGTGGAAAGTCGGCAAGTCTTGCTGTCGCAGGGAAAAACGCATCGCAATAGGCCAACGCATCTCGCGCGGCGATGGACTCGGCCAAGTAGTCGAACAGTTCCGCCAGATGATCGAGCGCGGCGGCTGTCCAAATGACCTCATGCGCCATTGTTTAATCGCTCAAACCTGGCATGAATGAACGCTCGCGCATCGTCGTTGCTCATACCTGGCCGTGTGTCGGCACGAGCGGCCGCGACCTTTGCCCGAATCATTTCCGTATATTCAGCTTCAGCCAATTCTTCGTCGGCTAAACGTTGCAAAAGTTCAACGCGATCTGGCGTGCTGGCGCGATAGATACTCGGCAATCTTTCCGCCAGTTCGCGCAAGAAATTCGCGTTTTCGAAGTGAACGGTTGCGGTACTCATGGCAGGTTCTCCTCAACAGTCAAGATTAGAGTATTTCCGACCGTCTATGCCTATCTTCCCATAGCCGATGACAGCGACGCTGTGGAGACGGCTGGAGGATTCCTGTTTCGCCGTGGCTCGTTTTACGCAGAGCGTCCTGTGCCCGGACATAGAATTGTCCGATGGTATCCACTTCGACTGCTCCCAAGTTTCATGTGTTGACGACCGCGGCGGCGCTCGTGGGGTTGACCGCGTTTGCTGGAGCGCAGCAGCGCGATCGCGCGAAGGTGCCGGAGAAGTACACCTGGAATCTCGCGGACATTTATCCGAGCGAACCGGCGTGGCGTTCGGCGAAGGACGCGATGGCGGCGCAGCTTCCCGGCTTGCGCAAATATCAAGGCACGCTGCTTTCTTCAGCGGCGACGCTCGCCGATGCGCTCGATGAGCAGTCGCGGTTGGACAAAGAGCTGTCCCGTCTCTACGTCTACGCCAGCATGCTCGCTGACGAAGATACGCGCAATGCGACGCATCAGGGGATGAAGCAGGAGATGCAGCAACTCGCGTCGCAGTTTGGCGCGCAGGCGTCGTACATCGAGCCGGAGATTCTAAAAGGCGACCGCGCGGTGATCGAGCGGTATCTACAGTCGGAGCCGCGCCTGAAGGTGTACGGCTTCTATCTGCGCGATGTCGTTCGCCGCGCGGCGCACACGCTGTCGGATTCTGAAGAGCGTCTGCTGGCCGACGCTGGTCCGTTGATGAGCACGCCGTCGAGCGTCTTCAACATCCTGTCGAACGCCGACTTTCCGTATCCCAGCGTCACGCTCAGCGATGGCCGGACGGTGAAAGTCGATCAGGCTGGGTACAACGAGCTTCGCGCGTTGCCAAACCGCGCCGATCGCGAGAAGGTGATGTCGGCGTTCTTCAACAGCCTTGGCGCCTACAGCCGCACGTTTGGCACGACGATGGACGGGGAAGTGCAGAAGGTGCTGTTTGTCTCGAAGGCGCGGAAATATTCTGGTGCGCTCGAAGCGTCACTCGATGGGTCGAACATCCCGACGTCCGTGTACACCCGTCTCATCGACGGCGTAAACAAGAACCTGCCGGCGTTTCACCGCTATCTGAAGTTGCGCAAGCGGATGATGGGGCTGGACGATCTGCACTACTACGATCTCTACGCGCCGCTTGTCGCCTCGGTCGATTTGAAGTACACGCCCGAGGAGGCCGAGACGCATGTGCTCGCGGCCGTCGCGCCGCTTGGCGCCGACTATCAAGCGACGATCAAGCGCGCGTTCGACAACCGCTGGATCGATCTATTTCCCACCGAAGGTAAGCGGTCCGGCGCGTACTCGAATGGCGGCGCGTACGACGTACACCCGTACATGCTGATCAACTACAACGGTCAGTACGCGGATGTCAGCACGCTGGCGCACGAGCTCGGGCACACGATGCAGAGCTACTACTCGAACAAGACGCAGCCGTATCCGTTGGCGGGCTATCCGATCTTCGTCGCCGAGGTCGCGTCGACGTTCAACGAATCGCTTCTCATCGACGACATGCTCAAGAGCATCAAAGACGATGCAACGCGGTTGTCGCTGCTTGGCAACTACCTGGAGAACATCAAGGGGACCGTGTTCCGTCAGACGCAGTTTGCCGAGTTCGAGCTTCGGATGCACGAGATGGCGGCGAAGGGGCAGCCGATTACCGGCGAGGCGCTGGCGAAGCTGTATCTCGACATCACGAAGCGCTACTACGGTCACGACCAGGGCATCTGCATCGTCGACGATTACGTCGCCCACGAGTGGAGCTACGTGCCGCACTTCTATCGTGACTTCTACGTGTTTCAGTACGCGACGTCGTTTACCGCGTCCGAGGCGCTGGCGCAGAAGGTGAAAGCGGGTAGCGCCGACGCGACGAAGAAATATCTAGCGTTCCTCGCGGCGGGCGGGTCGAAATACCCTATCGATCTTTTGAAAGACGCCGGCGTCGACATGACGACCGACGAGCCGCTCGATCTGACGATCAAGGAAATGAACCGCGTGATGGACGAAATGGAAACAATCCTCGCGCGGCAATCGGCGCGGTGAGGGGCCGCGTCTCTTGATCCTCGAAGCACGCGCGCTCCACAAAAAATTCGGCGCGCTCACGGCCGTGGACGAGGTGTCGTTCGCGCTGCGGCCTGGGGAGCTAGTCGGCTTGCTCGGCCCGAACGGCGCCGGGAAGACGACCACGGTGTCGATGGTGTGCGGTACGGTCACGCCCGATCGCGGCGCGGTGCTCGTTGACGGCGAACCGATTGCCGGTGACACGGACGTGAAGAAGCGGCGCATCGGCATCGTGCCGCAGGAGCTTGCGCTCTACGACGAACTCTCGGCGATGGCGAACCTGCAGTTCTTTGGAGCCTTGTACGCGTTGCCGAAGAGCGTGCTGCGAAACGCCATCGACGATGCGCTGACGCTCGTGGGCCTGGCGGATCGCGCGCGTGACGCGGTGCGCACGTTCAGCGGCGGCATGAAGCGGCGTCTCAATCTCGCGGCCGGCCTCCTGCACGATCCGGACATCCTGTTGCTCGACGAGCCGACGGTCGGCGTCGATCCGCAGAGCCGTAACGCGATCTTCGACAACATCGAGACGTTGAAGCGTCGCGGCAAAGCGTTGCTCTACACCACGCACTACATGGAAGAAGCCGAACGGCTCGCCGACCGCATCGTCATCATCGACCGCGGCCGCGTGATTCTCGACGACACGCTGGCGGGCATCGAACAGCAGTTCGGGCGCGGCGACGGATCGCGTGTCTCGCTCGAATCGGCGTTTCTGGCGCTCACCGGAAGGGAGCTGCGCGACTGATGTTCACGCATCCGCTCGTGGCGATGGTCCTCAAGGATCTGCGGCTGTTCTTCACCGATCGCCGGTCGGTCATCGTCAGCTTCGTGATGCCGATTGCGATCGCGTCGTTCTTTGGATCGATCTTCTCGGGCGTTCAGGATCGCGACAACAACGAGACGGCGCGCGTGCCGATTGCGCTCGTCGACGAGGATGCGAGCGTCGTGTCAACACGGATCGCCGACGCCGTGGCCGCGGACCCGTCGTTCAAGGTGACGAGGCCGTCTGTTGACGCGGCGCGTGAGGCGGTGCGCAAAGGCGCGGTGTCGGTAGCCGTCGTCATCCCGCAAGGGTTTGGTGACGCGGCGAGCCGGGCATTCTTTGCCGGACGCAATCGTCCCGAGTTGACGCTGTGGTACGACCCGTCCAAGGCGATGGAACTGGCGCTCGTGCGCGGCGTGCTGACAGAGCACGTCATGGAGTCGGTGAGCCGAGAGGTGTTCAGCGGCGAAGGCGGGATGCGAAGCCTCGACGCGGCGCTTGCCTCGATCGATATGTTCGCCATGTCGCCCGAGCAGAAAGCGCTGCTCACCAACATGCTGACGTCCGTGCGCGCGTTTGCCCAGCGTCAGCAGACATCGCCAGGGTCGCAGAACGCGCCTGGCGTTGGCGGAATTTCCGTCCCGTATACGGTGTCGGCGCAGGCGATGACGTCGAGCGGCGCGCCGTACAACGGCTACGCGCACGCCTTTGCCGGGATGGGTGTTCAGTTTCTGCTGTTTGCGATGATCAATCTCGGGATCGAGGTGCTCCTCGAACGGCAGCGCGGATTGTGGAAACGGCTGCGCAGCGCGCCGATTTCGCGGCTGACGCTGCTTGGCAGCAAGGCGCTGAGCGGTTCGATCGTCGCAATGATCACATTGCTGGTGTCGTTCGTGTTCGCGATGGTGGTCTTCAAGGTCCGGATCTCCGGTAGCTTCATCGGATTCCTCGCCATCGTCTTTGCCAGCGGCGCAATGGCATCGAGCTTCGGGCTGCTGATTGCCGCGTTGGGCAAAACGCCCGGCAGCGCGCGTGGCATCGCGGGCTTCGCCACCTTGATGATGGTGATGCTCGGCGGCGCCTGGGTGCC
>JAISPN010000268.1 GCA_031274845.1 Acidobacteriaceae bacterium | reverse complement strand
AGAACGCTTGCCTTGAGCTACGTCAACATGGGCAGCCGCGTTCAGTACGCGCTTCAGGGCTTCTCGCAGACGCAATTCTTCTACGGCACGCTCGACAACCTGCTCTACGATCCGTCGCTCGCGCCCTATATCAGCCGCAGCGATGCCATCGCCACGCGGACGATCACCGGCGGCTCAGCCTTCGCCATTTATCCGATCAGCCGCTACAGCCGCTACGAAGTCAGCGGCGGCGCCCTGTATCTGAACGAGCAGTACACGAGCCCGGACCTGCAGGCGCTGGCCGACCAGCAGCAGGCGCAAACGGGACAGCCGATCTTCAGCAACGGCGTGCTCATCCCGTTCAGCGCGGCCTTCGTTCAAGAGACGACGATCTTCCGTGAGTTCGGCCCGCTCGCCGGCAGCACGACGCGCGTGTCGTACGAGATTGCGCCCAAGATCGGCAACACCCTCTCGCGTCAAACGGTTGAACTCGATCTCCGTCACTACCAACGTCTCGGCACAACCGGACTGCTCGCGACACGGCTGCGCGCGTTCAGAAGCGGCGGCGCGAATCCCGGGTTCCTCTACTTCGGCGGCAACTCGGAAATGCGCGGGTACGACTACCTTCAGTTCGTCGGGCAGAACGCGGTGTTCGCCAATGCTGAACTGCGCTTCCCGATCATCGAGGCGGCGCTCACGCCGGTCGGCATCATCGGCGGCATCCGCGGCGTGTTCTTCGCCAACATCGGCGCCGGCTGGTTCGACAACCAAGGCTTCAAGTTCGCCACTTCACAATCACAAACTGTCCGTCAGAATCTGGGCGTCGAATTCGACGCCTCGGGTCAGCCAGCGCTCGACCTCAACGGCAATCAGATTCCCGTCTACGGACCCGATCAGGTCATCAGCGGATTCCGTCTCCAGGATGGCCGTGGCTCCTACGGATTCGGGCTCGAGACCTTCGCGCTCGGCTTCCCCATCCACTTCGATTGGGCGTGGCGCACGCTGTTCAATCAGGATTGGGAAAACTTCCTCTTCTCTGATATCGACCCGTACAGTCACACCTCGCAGAACAATGGCAGCGCGAATTTCAGGAAGCCACAGTTTGGATTCTGGATTGGCTACGACTTCTAACAACAGCGGGAGCGCTGCGCCTTCTGACGCGGCGCTCTCACCCAAACACGCCGACGCCTCGGTGACCGAGATGGTGCAGGTCGTCCTGCCGAACGACGCCAACCCGCTCGGCTACATCCTCGGCGGCACGGTGATGCACCTCATCGACATCGCCGGCGCCATCGCCTCTCACCGCCATGCCCGCACGCGCGTCGTCACCGCGTCGGTCGACGAACTCCAATTTCTCCATCCGATCAAGGTTGGCGATCTCATCATCCTCAAGGCACACGTCACCTGCACATTCACCACATCGATGGAAGTGCAGGTCGATGTTTTCTCTGAGGAAGCGATCACCGGACGCCGGCAGAAAACGAGCCGCGCGTTTCTTACATTCGTGGCGATCGATGACCATGGCGTCCGGACGGCGGTCCCGCCGCTGCTCCTCGACACCGACGAACAGCGGCAAGTTGCCAGCGAAGCGCAACTGCGGCGGAAAGAACGGCTGGAACGACGCGCCGCGAGCCGCAACTAGAGGCCGTCCTTTCGCCAATCCGAACAAGAGAGATGCGTTAGTCGGGCGTCGGCAGTTCCACTCTCATTGGTCGTAACTTCAGCGAGTACGCTTCGCTAGGCGAGCTTCTTCAAGCGGAGCACGCTCCGCTCCAGATCGATCCCGACACGATAGCTGCTCAGGAACTTGTGGCCGACGATGCCCCCGAGTTGAAAGCCGAGGAGCGCGCTCGGCGTGTTCAGATTGAGGACGACCACCGGGAAATTGGTGTAATGGATGCGATCGAACGACAGGTTGACGCCAGGGAGAAGAAACGCGTCCTTGTCCCACCCGGATGAGCCGAACACCTTGAGCGCAATCTTCCGCTCCGGCTCAGGACGGCCGATTGCCGTCACCGTCGCGCGGCTGAGCGAAATGACCTCGCCACCGGTGTCGACGACGAAGTTTGCCGGATGTGTTCCGTCGATCGTCCCGCGCACCGTCGCAAGACGGTGCAGCCGCAAGGGCAATTCGAAATCAGCCTCCTCGACCGGCAGATGCTTGCCAAACGTGATCTTGTGCGCCTGGTAGTCGATGATCATCGAGAAGCCGAGCGCCAACGGCGACAGACTCTCCGCTTCCTTCACCGGCAGATCGCGCAGTGGTGGGTCCTTCACCATGCACGGCACGTTGCGCAGCTTCAGCGATCCAAGTTCAAGCGTGTTGATGCGCGCGAGTTGCAGGCCGCGCATGCCAACATCTCCCACGCCAGCGCTGAGCGTGTAGGTAATCGGTGTAATACCGAGACGCTGCGCTGTGGGGCGAGACACGATCGTGTTCTCGGCGCCGGTATCGACGACGAAGTCCTGAAACGAACCGTCGTTCACCTTGGCGCGCACGACGATCTTGTCGCTCACCAGCCGAAATTCCATCGTGTAGATCTGATCCTCGGCGCCAGGGTCCATCTCGAACGGCACACGTTGCCCGAACGAACGGAGGAACTTGATCTCCGATCGCGACCAGTCGGCCTTCTCGCTGTGATCCTTGTTCGGCAGCAGGTTGACGTAGTTGCTGAAGGCGCCAGCCGCCTCCTCGTACTTGTGCATGCGCTCGTAGATGGTGCCCACCGTGTGATGGATCTCGAGATCGCGCGGCGACAAGCGCAACGCCGTTTGCGCTTCGTCCATCGCCTCGTCGAGACGTCCTCTCGCCGCGAGCGCCCGCGCCATACCGTGATGACCACGCGCCAGATCGGGTACCCTCGACAGCGCCTCCTGATAGCGGGATTCCGCTTCTTCGAAAAGACCAGACGCCCAGAGCGCGTCGGCGTAGAGCGCCAGAACTTCGGGTGAGGCCGGCGTCGCCTGCACGAGCCGCTCCGCTTCCTGACGCGCGAGATCGAACTCAGCGACCCGGAGCGACGCCTGCACGACGCCAAATCGCGCGGCGCGGAGGTTGTCGGGGACCGCGACCGCCAGCGCTCGCTGGTATGCGTCGAGCGCGTCGGGATACCGCCCTTCCGACATGGACTCGTCGCCCAGCCGCAGTTGAATCTCACTCGATAGCGCCTGCGGCGTGTTGTCCGCATGAATGACCAACGATGCGGCCGCCAAGAGTGTGCCGATAAACAAGCCGCGGACGATCCGACTCATGCCCCCTCCCGACATGTTCCCGTAGTCAAACTCCGTTGGCGGAACACTGCCCCACGCGACTTACTCGAAGAAACGTCGATTGGCGTCAATGAACGACGACCAGTGCCGCGGCGTCTCGTCGAGCGAAAAGATCGCCTCGACCGGACACGCGGGCACGCAGGCGCCGCAATCGATGCACTCGTCCGGATGAATATAGAGCATCTTCGCGAGCGCGAATTGTGGCTCGTCGTGGCGCGGATGAATACAGTCCACCGGGCAGACATCCACACACGCAGTGTCTTTCACGTCGATACACGGTTCGCAGATGACAAACGCCATGAGTCACAGTGCGCACGCCAGGTCCTAGCCCGGCATTTGCGTGGACGACTGTACTCATCGCGCCAGTCGCGGTCAATCAAACTATGAGGAAAATGGTTCTTCGAATACCGGCACGGTGTCACCGTGCCGGCATAGGGGCCGCGCCCTAGGTGAAGCCACAGGGCGCGAGTGCGAGGGGGTGCGTGAACTGACGGTCGCCTGACGCCGCTACGCGGCGTCCTTCCGCGTCTTCGCCAGACCGATCACGCGCAGCGCGCTGAAGTACCAGTAGCCGGGATCGATCTCACCGCGGCGCATCGAGAAGCGCTCCGCATTCTGAATATGGTGGTGGTTGTTGTGCAGCGCCTCACCGCAGGTCAGCACCGACAGATAGCGACCGTGCAGATTCGTCGAGTAATCAGGCGTCTCGAAATTCCGGTAGCCCCACCAGTGGCCAAGACCGTTGACGACGCCAGCGGCGAAGAACGGAATCCAGGCCATCTCGACCAGCCACATCGGGAGACCGGCGATGCCGAACAGCCACAGGTTCGTAATGAGCGTGATGACCGGACCAAGCACGCTGAGCGGCGTGTACAGCCTGCGCTCCAGCAGATCGTTCGGTGTCCCCTTGCCGTACTGCTCGATGATCTCGTGGTTGTGCGCGGCGCGGTGATAGAGACCGGTCCCGAGAAACACCACGCGCCAAATGCCGTACACGATCGGGCTGTGCGGATCTTTGGGCCCATCGACAAACGCGTGATGACACCGATGCACCGCGACCCACTCGCGCGTCGGCATCGCCGTGCGCACCCACAGCCAGAAGCGCATGAAGTGCGAGACCACCGGACTGAACGTGATGGCGCCGTGCGTCTGGCTCCGGTGCAAATACAACGTGACGCACGTCGTCGTGATGTGCGTATCGAGGAGAGTGATGATGACATAGGCCCAAATCGGGAGGTCGGGCCACACCGCGTGTGCGTTGATCCAGGTGACCAGACCGGTCACCGCTCCAAACATCGTCATGTGTATTCGTACCTGAAAGAGCTGTCAATGGAGGTCCGCCCGCCGATCTCGCGATC
>JAISPN010000180.1 GCA_031274845.1 Acidobacteriaceae bacterium | reverse complement strand
TGTTTCTCGGCTCGCCAGTGCTGTTCAGGCAGATGAGGCCTGGACTGCACGAGCGTCCATTTACCGTGTTGAAATTCAGAACATTGACCGATCGCCGCGATCGGGAGGGCACGTTGCTTCCAGATGCGCAACGGATGACGATCTTTGGCCGGATGATTCGCCTGCTGAGCCTTGATGAGCTGCCGCAGTTGCTGAACGTGCTCTGTGGTGACATGAGCCTCGTCGGTCCGCGTCCACTCCTGATGCAGTATCTTGCCCGCTACTCACCTGAGCAGCGGCGCCGACATGATGTGAGACCGGGTGTGACTGGTCTCGCTCAGGTCAACGGCCGTAACGCGCTCAGTTGGGAAGAGAAATTCAGGTATGACGTCTGGTACGTCGATCACCTCTCGTTTATGCTCGATCTGAAGATCCTGATGAAGAGTGTGTGGGTCGTATGTTGTGGGCGTGGCATTTCGCAGAGCGGCCGTGCAACCGCCGATGAGTTTATGGGAAGCCAACAGCCGTGAAGGTTATTATTGTGGGCGCCGGAGGTCATGGCGCTGTCGTCGCGGATCTCTTGCACGCCATGCGGCGGGCAGGCGCCGATCTCGAGCTTCTCGGCTTTGTCGACGATGGGGCGTCAGAGGGGGCGATGGCCCATGGGCTCCGCGTGCTTGGTGGCGTGGCGCACCTTGGTACCGTCGCGCACGACGCCATTGTTGTTGCGGTTGGCGACAACCGCGCACGTGGCCGAATCTTCGACGCGGCTCGTCACGCGGGAGAACGATTCATCACCGCGATTCATCCGTCGGCTGTTATTGCCGCGGATGCGTCCATTGGAAACGGTTCGATGGTGTGTGCCGGTGCCATCATCAACCCGGGAACGATCATCGGCCCAAATGTCATCGTGAATACGGCCGCCTCACTCGATCATCACAACGTTGTCGGCGCACACGTGCACGTGGCTCCGGGCGTTCACACGGGAGGCGAGGTGCGGATTGGCGAGGGGGCGCTTGTCGGCATTGGCGCGGTCATCACCCCTCGTCGACAGGTGGGCGCGTGGGCGACGGTCGGTGCCGGCGCGGTGGTCGTACGTGATGTCAAGGCGGACGATCTGGTCGTTGGTGTGCCGGCCGTTCCAGTGCGGAGACCAATCACATGACACCTGAAACCGCTCTGCAGATTCCGATGTCGTCTCCAGACATCACCGATTGTGAACGTGCCGCAGTGGCTGCTGTCTTGAACACGCCGACGCTGAGTATCGGGCCGCAAGTGGTCGCGTTCGAACATGCCGTGGCGCGAACGCTTGGCGTGCGCCATGCGGTCGCCGTCTCCAGCGGGACTGCAGGGCTGCACTGCGCGCTCATCGGCGCGGGCGTCGATGCCGGAGCGCTCGTGCTGACGTCGCCATTTTCGTTCGTCGCTTCGGCGAATGTCATGCTTTACGAGCGGGCCGTGCCGGTATTTGTCGATGTCGATCCGGCGACAGGCAACATGAGGCCCGACCTCACATGCGAGGCGATTGAGGACCTTGCGCATGGCGGAGCGCGAGCGGCGCGTTGGTTGCCGCCGTCGGTGCGCGGTACAACGACCGGACCGCTCAAGGCGGTGCTGCCGGTCCACGCGTTCGGCCAGCCAGCGGATCTCGCGCCGATTCTTTCAGCGTGCGCCTCGCGCGGGCTGACGGTCATTGAAGATGCCTGCGAAGCCATTGGCGCGACATACAACGGACGTCAGGCGGGGACATTGGGCGCTTCTGGCGTGTTCGCGTTCTACCCGAACAAGCAGATGACATCTGGCGAAGGCGGGCTCCTCATCACTGATGATGGCGAGTTGGCAGCGTTGGCCCGTTCGCTGCGCAATCAGGGACGGGACGACACCGGCGGCTGGTTGCACCATGTGCGTTTGGGGTTCAACTACCGCATGGACGAGATGAGCGCGGCGCTCGCGCTCGTGCAATTTGACAGGCTCGAGGAACTGCTGCAGAAACGGGCGCGAGTGGCCGAGTGGTACACAGAGCGGCTCCGTGATGTGGCGGCCCTTGAGTTGCCGTACACCGCAGCAACGACGACACGCATGTCGTGGTTCGTCTACGTCGTTCGCACACGTCGAGCGGCGGATCGGGATCGCGTGGTCGCGCATCTTCGCCGTGACGGTATTCCGTCGCGTCCCTACTTTTCGCCGATTCATCTCCAGCCGTTTTATCAGGCGCAGTTCGGCTACGCCGAAGGCACATTTGCAGCGTGCGAGGACTGGGGGGCGCGCGCGATTGCCGTGCCCTTTTCGAGTGTCATGACTGTTGAGCAGGTGGAGATTGTCTGCCGTTCGCTGAGGCGCGCTCTCGAGCATTAACCATGTTCTCTTCCCTGATTCGCCTGCGGCGCCCGATCGTGCTTGCGATTCATGTGGCGCTCATCGTTGCAGCGAATTACGTCGCGTTCTGGCAGCGCTTCGACGGTCACATTCCCGATCGGCAGTGGGCGAACTTTCTCCAGATGCTCCCTTGGCTCGTCGTCATCCGGATGGTGACGTTTGTGCCGTTCCGGCTCTACCAGGGGCTCTGGCGGTACACGAGCCTTTGGGATCTGCTCAACATTTTTTCCGCCGTCGGTGTCAGTTCGTCTGTGTTCATTGCCTTCGTCCGGTTCGGCATGAGCAATGTGACCTACCCGCGATCGGTGCTGCTCGTCGATCCGTTGGTGCTGGTGTGTGGGTTGACCGCCGTGCGGTTGGTCCGCCGTGTCTCTCGCGATGTCCGGTGGCGTGCGACTGGCGCTGGGAGCCGCGTGCTTATCCTCGGCGCGGGTGACGCGGGCGAGATGATCGTCCGCGACATGAAGAACAACCCGTTCTACCACTATCAGCCGGTCGGTTTCATCGACGACGACGCGGCCAAGGTGGGACGGCGTATTCATGGCGTCCCGGTGCTTGGAACCCGCGCGGTACTGGCAAAGATCATCGAGGACTATCGACCCGATGAGGCGATTATCGCCATGCCTCGTGTATCCCCGGCAGTTCTGCGTCAAGTCGTCATGTCGCTCGAGCCCTACAAGCTGCCGATCAAGACGCTGCCGAACCTGAGCGACGTGTTGAGTGGCCGCGTCAACGTCAGCGAGATTCGCAATCTCTCGCCGGAGGATC
>JAISPN010000164.1 GCA_031274845.1 Acidobacteriaceae bacterium | reverse complement strand
ACGAACAGGTGATGGACAAGGTGGCGGCGCTCGAACGTGGACTCATGGCAGGGCTGTACCCGCTCCGCGATCACCCCGCCGTCGGAGAGGTGCGCGTCCTTGGCGGCGTCGGGGTCGTCGAGCTCGTTTCCAATAAGCAGACCAAATCCGCCGGTGGATACCTCGACGACATCGGTCCGCGTCTCACCGCGGCATTTCTCGATCGCGGACTGTTGCTGCGTCCACTCGGTCATGTGCTGTACGTGATGCCGCCGTATGTCATTTCGCCCGCGGAAATCGAGTGGGTCACCACGCAAGTGGGCGAGGTCGTCGACCAGGTTGTTCGATGACCCCCCGGTCGCGTGTCCGCCTCGCCGTCATCCTCTGGATCACGCTTGGCATCATCGTGTGGAATGTCGTTTTCGATCATGTCGTCGATGACGCGACCCATCGCTTTGTGCTGGACACGACGTTTGCCTATCGCGCCGGTGAGCCGTTTCTTTTGATCAAGGACTACATGCCCGCCGCCGTGCACCGAGGCGTGTGGCTGGGAACAGTTGCCGGTGGCAGTGTCGTGGCCGTTGGACTCATTGCCATCGCCGCGCTGAGATGGAGAGAGACCCGCCGCGGCCGGTCGTGAGGAATTTGATATCGTCGGTGCATGAAGTGCCTCGGCGCGACGATCATGAACGTGCTACTTGGGCTGTTGCTGTGTGGGGGCGTCTCTGTGCAGGCACAAAGTCTCGCTGGTGAGTGGCACGGGACGCTCGTCACGCCGACCGTGCGCTTGCGCATCGTCATGCGCCTGGTGCAGCGCCCGACGGGAGAGTTCGACGGCACAGTCGTCAGCCCCGACGAGAGCCCGGCGACGATTCCGTTGTCATCGGTGGTCATTGAGGAGAGCCGCATCCGTTTCTCCGTGCCTCAGATTGGTGCCGCGTTCGATGGCGCGATTGACAGCACACGCACGACGATCGACGGCACATTGACGCAGCAGGGGGTGCCGATGTCGCTGACGTTGACGCGAGATGAGCATTCTGCCATTGCCGCAGCGCCTCATCGTCCGCAAACGCCGCAGCCTCCGTATCCCTATCGCGAGGAGTTCGTCTCGTACCCGAATCCTGCCTCCGGGTTCACGTTGGGCGCGACGTTGACGCTGCCGCCGGGACAGGGTCCGTTTCCAGCCGTCCTGTTAGTGACCGGATCGGGGGCGCAAGATCGGGACGAAACCCTCTTCGAGCATCGCCCATTTCTGGTGCTCGCCGATGCGCTGACGCGGCGTGGCATCGCCGTGTTGCGCGCTGACGATCGCGGCGTGGGCGCGTCGACCGGTACGTTCGAAACCGCGACGACGGCGGATTTCACGACCGACGCGGCCGCCGGCATCGCGTATCTGCGTGCGCGATCGGATGTGGACACACGTCACATCGGCATTCTCGGTCACAGCGAGGGCGGTGTGATTGCGCCGTCGCTCGCGTCACAAGACGCCGGCATTGCCTTCGTGGTGATGCTGGCCGGTCCCGCCGTGCGTGGAGACGAGATCATCGTGCAGCAGGTGTCGGCGCTGGCGCGGGCGCAAGGCGCGCCAGACGCGATCGTGACCGAGGCGTCGAGGCAGCAGCGCCAGTTACTCGATCTGGTGATGACCGCTCCTGAGAATCAGCGGACGAGTCTGGTGCGGAGCTGGCTCGCTGGTCGCGTTCCTGACGGTCAACTCGAAGGACAGCTCAGTCAACTCCTCTCACCGTGGTATCGCGCGTTTCTTGCGACCGATCCTGCGACAGCGTTACGTCGGCTAAGGGTCCCGGTGCTGGCGATGTACGGCGGGAAGGATCTGCAGGTGACCGCGGCAGGCAACGCTGGCCGCGCGCGCGAACTACTCGCGGGCAACCCCCGCGCCGAGGTCGTCGAGTTCCCGCAAGTGAACCATCTGTTTCAGACCGCCGGCTCCGGCCTGCCTCTCGAATACGGACAGATCGAAGAGACGATGGCCCCGGCGGTGATTGAGAAGATCGTCAACTGGATTCAGTCCGCCGTGCAGTAGTCCAATGCGCGACGGGTTGCATCAGAAAATCTTCCACGGGAATTCCATCACTGCCGACGAGTAGACTGCGCCAAGGCTTGAAGGTGGGTAGAGGATTTTTTACTCAACACAGTGAGTAAATTTTCTCAACGTATTGAAGTGGTGCAAAACGCTGCGGGCGGCAGACGGTGAAACCACTTGCCCCGGCGCTACTCACGATGTCCTGATCAACTACGCAGTGGGCGATAAAGCCATCCGACCACTGCGCCGCTAAGACAGATCCTGACGATTGGTGTTGCGAGATACAGGGCGGTGAGCGTTCCTGGGCTTCTCGATCAGGACGCGGCGTAGGCCTTACAGCTTCCCGTCAGGAGAGTGGGAAGGCGTGGACGCTGGCAGGTTCAAAGATGTATCAGGAGTGTCTGGTGAGTCTACAGAGCCTAACGTCTATCCTCGACGGGAGCCGTGTTTTCGCGGCGATCTGCTAGAACGCGTTGTGGGGTCCAGACTCGATTCGTGTATGTGCCTGCGAACTTCGGTCATGAGGCGGTGCCAGTCTGAAGGGGTCTTGAGGCAGCATCGATCGAAGTCGGAGCCATGCAAGCGAACATCTGCGTACATGATTCCGTTGTCTTCATGAAAGTGCAGGAATGCGCGAGACTTGAGGTAGAACACACCTCGGCTCTTTTCGCTGATTCCGCCGACACCTCGAATTTTTTCGAGCAGCGTATCTATTCGATCAAGCGACTCTGGCGTTGCGTGTTTCATTGCCCCGCCTTACATGGCCTAACGTGATGTGGCGGTCAGCCGGGATTCGAGCGTTGGTAATGCCGCCAGCAGGACATCGCCGACAATCTGCAGGCTGCGGGCGCTGACGTGATCGAGGTCGTCGAGCGCGGTGTGCCAGGCGGGGTAGTCTTCGAGATCGATGAGATCAACAGACGGAATGCCAGCCGTCAAAAACGGCACATGGTCGTCGTCGACCATCGTGGATTCCGCGCGGAAGGACGGCGTGAGCTGTTGTCCGGCGGCCGTCTGCCAGATGATGTCCGTCATCCAGCGTGTCGAGTTGAGGTCGCGCTTTATCCGCAGGTCGCGGGCGCCAATCATGTCGACGAGAATCAATCCTTTGATTGAACGCGCGGTGCCGTTCCGCACGGCTTGATTGACGTAGTAGCGGCTGCCGTAGGTGTGGTCGTCGCCCTGCCACTCGACGACCGCTTCTTCGCCGTCAAGGAACACGAGTTCGATCGTCAGCGGATTCTTGCGTCCCTTCAGCGCGCGGGCGAATTCGAGGAGGAACGCGGCGCTCGATCCGCCGTCGCTGGCGCCGACGAAGGAGATGTCGCGAAAGCGCTTCGTGTCGTAGTGGCCGGCAATGATGAGGCGATCGGGGCTCGCGCCAGGCACGGTCGCGATGAGGTTGACCATCCGGATGGGGCCGGCCGGCGTCTGGTCTTCCCAGGTCTGTTCGACAACCGGCACGCCCGCCGCGGCGAGTTGGGTCTTGATGTAGTGGCGCGTCGCCTCGATTGCCGCTGACCCTGACGGACGTGGGCCGATGGCGACGATCTGACGGAGATCATCCCACGCGCGGTTTGCATCAAACCGCGGCGTGGGTGCGGCTGCCTGCAGCAGCAGGAGCAGCGCGCAGAGGAGCTTCACTTAGCGCTTGTCTCGCGGCACGTAGGGGCGGCGTGGCGATCCGGTGAAGATCTGGCGCGGACGCGCGATCTTCTGTTCCGGGTCGTTGAGCATCTCGTGCCACTGCGCGAGCCAGCCGGCCGCGCGCGGGATGGCGAAGAGCACCGGGAACATCTCCACCGGGAATCCCATCGCCTGATAGATGAGCCCCGAGTAGAAATCGACGTTCGGATAGAGCTTGCGGGAGACGAAGTATTCGTCCTGCAGCGCAATCCGTTCGAGTTCCAGCGCGATTTCAAGGAGCGGATTCTTGCCGGTGACGGTGAAGACGAGATCAGCGATCTTCTTGATCACCTTGGCGCGCGGATCGTACGACTTGTAGATGCGGTGGCCGAAGCCCATGAGCCGCGTTTGCGCTTCGCCCGACTTCACCTTCTTGATGAACTCCGGCACCTTGTTCACCGAGCCGATCTCGTTCAGCATCCGGAGCACCGCTTCGTTCGCCCCGCCGTGCAGCGGACCGTAGAGCGCCGCGGCGGCGCCGGCCAGCGCCGAGTACGGGTCCACGTGCGAGCTGCCGATATTGCGCATCGCGCTGGTGCTGCAGTTCTGTTCGTGGTCGGCGTGCAGGATGAACAGCACGTCGAGCGCGCGCGCCAGCACCGGATTCGGCTGGTAGTGTTCCGCCGGCATCCTGAACAGCATGTTCAGGAAGTTGCCGGTGAAGCTCAGGTCGTTTTCCGGGTAGATATACGGACGTCCGACGATGTGCCGGTAGGCGTAGGCGGCGATGCTCGGCACCTTGGCGATGAGGCGGAAGGTCTGGAGCTGACG
>JAISPN010000161.1 GCA_031274845.1 Acidobacteriaceae bacterium | reverse complement strand
GTCAGCCGGATGGCTCACGCCACGATCGCGCGCGTCCTGCAACCGGCGCACGTGCGCGGGGGTGAGCACATCGCGCCGCCCCGCCCAGAACGCATACACGAACGGCAATCCTGTCGTCGATTTCCAGAGCGCGCCGAGATCGATCTTCGTCGCTCCGAGCGCCGCGTGATCGAGAAACAACGCCCGGTCGCCAATCACAAGCCCCGCATCCGCGCGATCGAGCATGACTTCGAGATCAGGCGCCATCGGCACGAGCTCGGGAGACAGATTCCAGGCGCGACGCGCGAGCACGCGCGTCAGCGCGACCGACGTTCTCGATGTGGTATCGAGCGCAATCGAGCGAATGTCCGCCGGGTCGCGGCGTGTGTAGAGCGCCACCGATGCGACCGCTCCGCGAGAGGCCACCACGGGCGAATGCACAATCGCGTACGGCTCCGGACCACGCAGATATTCAATCGAGGGAATGAGGCCGAGATCGATCTCGTTCGCATGGAGCAGCGCCGCGCAACGCGCCGGCACGTCGAAGCGCAATAGAAACGCGGGCTCTCGTTCGAGACCGTACACCAGCGGGCGCGCGTTGAGGTACTCGACCGCGCCAAGTCGAACTGGGCTGCTCACGCGAGGAGGTCGAAGCGGCCGTCCCGCTCTGTTGGTTCAAGCCCCGCGGCGCGAATGTTCCGCAGCACCTCTTCAAGAGGCGCCCGCCGCCGCCCTTCGCTCATATCGTCCACTGCGGTAACGGCGTCGAGATCGTTGGCGCCGACCGTCAACGCCACCTGCGCGAGCTTGGGACCGTACAGCGACCAGTCGACCTGAATGGACGGAATGTTGAGCGACAAACGCGCCAGCGCCACGCGCCGGACATCGTCGTAGCCGGTCGTCGGCACGGCAGGATTCGTCACGCGCGGCAACGGCGCAAAGGCACGAATGACCGCGACGTCATATTGCAGTTCGCCAATGCTCCGGTACAGCGCGGACACATCGCCGGACGGCAGTTGCCACACGGTCAGCCGGGCAAGCGCCAGCCCCGCAATGTTGACCTGCTCAATCGACCGGCGCGGCGAGCGCAGCCGATCGAACGGCGCCTCGGCGACCAGCTCAAGGCCAGCCACCTTCAAATCTTCGAGGAGCGCCCGAAGCGTCGTCTGCTCGCGCGCGGCGAGCGCTTCGAGATCGGAGAGCGAGAATCCCGAGAGTGGCCGTTTCTCTGCCTGCGCGGCCACTTCGACGACCCGCTGCACGGCAGCGGCGCGCGTCTCTGGCGTGCCGACGATGCGGACCTCGCCGGCCGCGGCGGGAATGGTGACGAGAGCGCCGGGGGCCACATCAACGTCGGCGACGCGCACAAACGTCGTGCGCGCGCCGTGCAGCGCGCGACGCACATCGTCTGCGGCCATCCCGAGGCTGATGATGTCGCGGCTTTCGGAAAGCGAAGCGAGTTCAGTCTCTGAAACAGGGGTCATGCCAGGAAAAGATCATATCAAGTCTACGGCCCGCGCGGCGAGGCCGAGCCGCGATGCGAGCCGCCATTACAATCGCGCCATCTTCTCCACGATCCGAGTGGCGAGCGCGAGCGCGCGACGTCCTTGCGTGCCGTCCACCAGCGGCGCGCGTGTGTTACGCACGGCCTGCACGAAGTCGCCAAGCTCGCGCTTGAGCGGTTCTTCGTTCGGCACGGGTAATTCCCCCCCCTCGATTGACGGCATCGGCCCCGCGCCTTTGACGAGGCGCCACGCCTCAAGCTTCTGCGCCGCGTAGTCGATCGAGAGATAGCCGGCCGGTTGAAAGAACCGGATCTTCCGGACACGATCGCGGCTGATGCGGCTGGCCGTGAGGTTAGCAATACAACCGTTGGCAAAGCGCAACCGGACGTTGGCGATATCAATCCGCGGGGTGAGCACGGGAACGCCCACCGCTTCGATCGAATCAACCTCGGCGCGCACGATCGAGAGCACGACGTCGATATCGTGAATCATCAGATCGAGCACGACGTCGATGTCGAGGCTCCGCTCCGGAAAGGCGCCAAGCCGATGGACTTCGATGAACCTTGGATCGGAGAGCAGCGAGGCCGCCATCTGCACCGCCGGATTGAACCGCTCGGTGTGACCGACGGCAAGAAAAGCGCCGGAGGCCGCGGCGGCCGCAATCATCGCATCCGCTTCCTGCAGTGTGCGCGCCATCGGCTTCTCGACCAGCACCGACACGCCAGCGTTGAGCAACGGGAGCGCGACCTCCGCGTGCAACTCGGTCGGAACCGCAATCGTCACGGCATCGGCCAAGCCGTTCAGTTCCCCGCTCGCATACAGCGCGCGGGTCTTGTACGCCGACGCGATTTCGTCAGCGCGCGCGCGATTGGTGTCGACCACGCCCACCAGCGTGACCCCTGGCAGCGACGACAGAATCCGCGCATGGTGCTTGCCTAAATGCCCGACGCCGACAACCGCAACACGAAAGGAATCGCTCATATGACTTGCCGTCCAATAATGCAGATGTTCGCCGCGTTTGCCGCATCGACGATCGCATCCCCATCGATCATCAGCGTCTTCCCGGCATCCACGGTCAGCGCCGTGGCGCCGGCGGCTATCATGGCACGGATGGTGGCCACGCCGACCACGGGCACATCGAAGCGCATATCCTGCTTCGGCTTGGCGACTTTGACGATGCGGGTGCCGGCCCCAGCGAGCTGACCGGCACGCGCGATCGTGTCGTCGGTGCCTTCCATCGCTTCGACCGCGACGACCGCGTTCGACTTGACCACGATCGTCTGTCCGACGTCCATGCCGGCTATGGTATCCGCAACTCGGTACCCGAACGCAAAGTCAGCGGCTTCGCCCTCGTCTGGCGCGCGTCGCGTCAGGACGCCCGGCTTGGCAAGGAGCGGCTGCAAGAGCGCGGTCGAGTCAATCATCTCGATGCCGTGCTCGCGCAGCACGTCAACGACGCCGGCAATGATGGCGTCGGTATTTTTGGCTTTGAGGCGCATCAGCAGGCCGAGCGCCGTCAGGTCTGGAACGATGTCCGCGAAGAGCTTCGTGTGCTTGACCTGACCGGCCATCACCGCATGCGTGACGCCCGCGCGTTTGAGCACTCCCACCCACTTGCCCAGCTGTCCAAGCGAGATGCGGTGCAGCGTGGCGGCCGGTGGGCGCGCGGCGTCGTTCTCAAGTTCAGGAAAGGCTTCTTCCTTGAGCGCAATCACCGTCACTTGATGACCGGCGCGCTTTGCGGCCTCGAGCACCAGAAACGGGAACCTGCCGTTCCCCGCAATCAGACCTACGTGCACGCGGCGTCCTTCCCGGCCCCGTCCGTTATTCGTCGGCGAGGATTTCTTCAGTCCGGCGCGTCGCCCGGCGCAGGATGACCCCACGCTGCGAGGTGCGGATGAAATCGACGACGAGCTGGACTTCGGGACACGAGAGACTGCGATCGCGTTCAATCTGACGGAGCGCGCTCGACGTATTGAGCTTCGATTGCAGCAGATACCGGAAGGCGTGTTTGAGTTTCGTCACGGCGTCGGCGGGCACACCGCGCCGCTTGAGCCGCGTGACGTCGTTCAAGCCGAAAATGCGTGCCGGACGGCTGCCGACGGTGCGCGCAAACGGCAGCGCGTCTTTCGTGATCACCGAGTAGCCGCCGATAAACGCATGGCACCCCACGCGGCAGAACTGATGCACGCCCGATCCCGCGCTGACGTTCGCGTAATCCTCGACCGTGACGTGCCCGCCAAGCGTCGCCATGTTGCCGAAGATCGTGTGGTTGCCGACGCGGCAATCGTGCGCGATGTGCACGTAGGCCATGATCAGGTTGTGATCGCCAATCGACGTCACGCCGCCGCCGCCCGCCGTGCCGCGGTGGATGGTGACGAACTCGCGGAAGATGTTGTGCGATCCGATCTGGAGCTTCGTCTCCTCGCCGCGAAACTTCAGATCCTGCGGAGCGAGGCCAATCGACGCAAACGGATAGATCTCGGTGTGCTCGCCAATCTCGGTCGGTCCTTCGACGACGGCGTTCGCGCCGATGCGGCAGTTGGGACCGATCCGGACGTGCGCGCCGATCGTGGCGTGCGGCCCGATCCGCGTGCCGGCGCCGATGTCCGCCGTCGGGTGAATGATAGCGGTCGGATGGATCTCGCGGTGCGCGGCCGTGATCGCCAGCACCAGCTCGCATTCGGCAACGACCTGGCCTTCGACAAACGCCGTCGCCCGCGCGCGGGCCAGCGACGAACGGGTCGGCCCGACCGCAATCTCAAGCTGAAGCCGATCTCCCGGCACCACTTGCTTACGAAATTTTGCGTCGTTGACGCCGCGTAAAAACACGTGCGCGTTGGCGGGCATCTCCTCCCGCTGTAACAGCAGAATCGCGGCGCTTTGCGAGAGCGACTCGAGCATCAGGACGCCGGGCATCAGCGGCGAACCGGGAAAATGCCCCTGAAAGAACTCCTCGCTCACCGTGACGTTCTTGATGGCGACCAATCGCTTGCCAGGTTCGTGCTCGGTAATCGCGTCGACCAGGAGAGACGGATAGCGGTGACACTGGCGTTCCAGTGCCTGTGAGATGTTCGTAAACACGGTGGTTCAGTCTATCAGAAGGGGTGCAACGTCCTACATAATAGGGAAGCTTAAGCAAAGGAGTTTATGCGTCAACTCGCCATCCTCACCGCTCTCATCGCATTCACCGCCGCGTGTGGAGGTTCGCCTTCAACGCCAACGCCCACCTACAACACGGGCACCGACCTGTTTCCACTCGGCGATTCCGATAGCACGAACCCAACCGGAGTGCTCAACATTAACGGTGCCCAGACGTACGACTTCTCCATCGTCGGCCCAGGCACGATCTCCGCAACAATCACGGCGCTTGCCCCCACCCCTGCCGATGGCTCTTCGATCATCGTTGGACTGGCGCTGGGGACATGGAACGGCACGGGGTGTGCCCTCGCGCTCACCAACGATAGCGCGACGCTCGGCAGTAACGTCAACGGCACCGCCTCCGCGGCCGGATCGTTTTGCGTGAGAATCTACGACATCGGACAACTCACCGACACGGTCAATTACAGAATCAGCGTCGACTACCCCAAGACCATCCAGTAGCCGCACCACGCTTTACCCGTACAGACACGAAGGGCGCGCTTTTGGCGCGCCCTTCGTGTTTTGTCTTTCGTTGTTGCCGTCAAACGACGCGAACAGCGTTATTTCTGTGCCGCGTTATTTCTGTGCAGCGGCCGGAGCCTTGGCGGCGTCCATGCGCTTAACCGCTTCTGGCGTGAGATCGATGCCCGGCTCGATCCAGATGATGCCGGAGTCGCCACCGCTAAAGAGCGCCTGCAATCCCTTTTCTTTCGCCAGGTCGACGAGAATCGGCATCAGCTTCGCCTGAAATTCCTGCTGGAGCTGCTGCTGGAGTTCGTTCAACTCGGACTGCGCATCCTGTTCGAAGCGCTGCCCTTCGACCTGCTGCCGCTCGACCTCTTTCTCGAGTTGCGTGCGCGCCGCATCGCTCATGACGCCGCCCGTCGTTTGAAGCTTCTGCTGATTGTCTTGCAGCTTCTTGGCCTTGTCGGCGCCTTCCTGCTGCTTCTTCTGCGCCAGCGCGTTGACCTTGGCGGTCGCGGCCCTGCCGTCCGCCGTGGCCGAGGCGATGTACTGAAGATTGACGAAACCCACCTTCGCGCCAGCAGGAAATGGGGCTTGAGTGGGCACTCCCTGCGGAGCCGCTGCAGCGGGAGGTTGAGCGGCCGGGGTCTGGGCAAACAAGGGCGCCACGCCGAGCGTCAGCGTACACACCGCAGTTATCGCAATAAATCTCATCGTGAAATCCTATCAGAAGGTCGTGCCGACGGCGAACCTGAACTGGAACGCCGACTGCTGTTGGAAGTTGCTATCGAGCACACCGCCACGTTGTGGGTTGTAGGCGAAGATCAGCCGGAACGGGACGTTCAAGACCGGCATGAAGAACCGGATTTCAGCTCCCGTCGAGGTCTTGAACGCGCTGCGCACGCCGGTAATTTCAGTGACGACCGGATTCGGATCGACAAAGCCGCCGAGCGCGTTCGGGTCGAGGAGCCGCGGCGTCGAATCGACGACCTGGCTGACGATGTTTTCTTTCATCGAGAACCGCTGGCCGACGTCACGCACCTCTCCGGCGTCGTAGAACAGAATCAGGCGCACCGGACTGGCAATCGTGAAGCTCTGCTCGATGTTGAACAACAAGCTCTTATTGCCGCCGAGGACGATACCGGTGACCGGGTCCGAGGGGCCAATCGAGCGCAACTCGAACCCACGGACGCTGTACTCACCACCGAGATACAGCCGTTGGAAAATCGGCAGCGGCGTGTCGATCAAGTCCCGCACGTACTGCACCTGGCCGTGGAGGCCAAGCGACATGTGCGCGTTCTCCTTCAGGAACACGGCGCTTTCAATCGAGGGCTGAAGGAACTTCGTGTTCCCTCCCAGGCCGGCGTAGTCCATGCTGAGCGACAAGCGCTTGCCGGTGGTCGGGAAAATCGGCTGGTCCACCGAGTTGTACACAAAGCTCGGCGTGATCTTGCTGATGATGCGTTGTCCGCCTTGCCCGAGCAGCAACGCGTCAGCGAGAAATGGATTGCGTTGCAGCGCGCTCGGGTCGGTATAGAGCGGATTGATATCCGTGACCTGCACCTGCTCGTAGCTGTAATTCGTGAACATCCGCATGAAGCCGCGCCCGATCGGCACACCGAAGGTGAGTGCGCCGCCGGTGGACTGCTGCGTATACGCGCTGATATAGCGGAGGTCGCTGCGGAACAAATTGGCGCCGCCGGTGATGTTGCGATCGAAGAGGAACGGCTCGGTAAAGGCGAGCGTGTAGTTCTTCGCCTGCGATCCGCCTTGCAACGACAGGTTCAAGCTTTCACCGCGGCCAAGGAAATTCGAGGTCTGGAATCCCAACTGCCCGAAGATGCCTTCCACCTGCGACACGCCGGCGCCGAAGGTGAGCTGGTTGCGATTCTGCTCTTCCAGCTTCATCTTGACGTCGACCTTGTCGTCCATGTTCGGCGTCTTGTCGATGCTGACGTCCTTGCCGGGCCCTTCGAGCGGCTTGAAATAGCCCAGCTGATTGAGACGCCGGATGCTGTACTTCAGGCGTTCGGTGTCGAACACATCGTCTTCGTACAGACGCAGTTCGCGGCGCACCACGCTGTCGCGCGTCGTCGTGTTCCCCGTAAACGTGATCCGGTTGATCCGATACTGCTGTCCTTCCTGAATTTGCAGCGTGACATCGACCGTCGGCGGCGCCTTCATCGCAGGCGTCTCAACGACGGCGGCAAGCGCCGCTGGCACATCGGGCTGCGCCGGATTCGGATCGTCGCTGAACTTGTAGTCGGGGTAGCCGGTGAACTCCATGTAGCCACCGGACCCGTAAATTTCGCGGGCTTTCTCGAAGCCTTTGCGGATGTCTTTCTGGTTGTAGTAGTCGCCCTTCTGCACCTTGAAGAGCGGCACGAGCGCATCGGTTCTGACGACCTTGTTGCCGGCCACGTTGAAGCTGTTGACGCGGTAGCGGTTCCCCTCGGTCACCGGGATCCGCAACTCCACCCACCGTGTCCTCAAGTCCTCGGAGTCCGAGAGGGTCACGACCTCAGGCTCGCCGAGTTGCGCGCGGACATACCCATTGTCGCGGTAGTACTCGAGCACGCTATCGGCATCTTCGTCGAACTTGGTTTCCTGATACGTCCCGCGGCTGGTGATCCACGACAGCCACCAATGCTGCCGGTTATTCTTCAGCTTGCCGCGCAGCTTGTTGC
>JAISPN010000258.1 GCA_031274845.1 Acidobacteriaceae bacterium | reverse complement strand
ACGCCGTCGACAAGCCGCAGTCGCAGGACCAGACGATCGTGGCGATTTCGGCCAATAAGTCGATGTACGTCAACGCCAAGCAGGTGGCCGAATCCGAGCTCGGTCAACGCGTGAAAGATCTTCTCGAAGGGAAGACCGAGAAGATCGTCATCATTCGAGCCGATGAAGAAGTGGAATACGGCGCGGTGATGACCGCGATGGACCAACTGCAGCAGGCTGGCATCGAAAACGTGGGGCTCATCACTGAGCGTCTGCAGGGCCAGGGCGGAGAAAAGTAATGGCTCACGCACATAAGCACTTCGGCGCCGATAAAGTCGTCAAGGCAGAGACCGCGCATGCCCATGCCGACATGAACGTCACGCCGCTCATTGACGTTCTCCTCGTGCTCCTCGTGATTTTCATGGCGACCCTGCCGCTCGGTCAGCGCGGTGTCGACATCAACTTGCCGGCCGAAACCAAGACCGCACAGCAGCAGCAGGAGGTCGATGTCAGCCAGATCATGATCGAGGTCACGGCCGACAAGCGGATCTCCGTGAACAAGCGCGACATCGCGATTGCCGATCTCGAAAAAGAGCTTCGCTCGATTTATGAGACGCGCAAGGACAAGCAGATCTTCCTCGCCGGCGCCGAAACGGTGCCGTACGGGAACATCATCGCGGTCATCGATGCGGCCAAAGGCGCTGGCGTCGAGAAGGTCGGGATCGTCACGGCGGCCATGCGTCGCGCCGCAGGCGTACAGGGCAATTAGCCTTAATCATCACCACATCCGATTGAAGCGGCCGGCCACTGTGCCGGCCGTTTCTATTTCAGCGCGTCTATTTCAGCTCTCCCCGCGCGAGCGCTGCGATGCTCGCTTTTTGCGCCGGTCACTCTCGTGACCCTCGGCTGTTACAATCATCCCCAACGTCACCGCATGTTTACGCGCCGTCGCTACGCTTGATGGCGATATGGCATTCCTCGCCGGTGGCTGCAAGCCTGTTATTCGATCTGGAGAACACATGAGGCGTACGATTTTTCGGCTGTTTGTTGTCCTTGCGCTGTGCGCATGGGTGTGGCCAGTGAGCCGCGCTGCCGCGCAGGGCGTGACGACAAGCGGTGTTAGTGGCATTGTGCGTGATGCGCAGGGGGCCGTGGTGCCCGGCGCCACGATTACGGCCGTGCACGAACCGTCAGGCACCATCTACGACAGCGTGTCGCAGGCGGACGGCCACTTCGCGATTCAGGGCATGCGTATTGGCGGTCCGTATAAAGTCAGCGCCGAGTTGACGGGGTTTCGCACCGAGGAGTTTTCGATTGAAAGTCTCCAGCTTGGCGTGACGCAGAATGTCGAGTTCACGCTGCAACTGGCGAGCGTGGCTGAAACGATCACGGTTGTTGGCACGGCCGACCCTGTTTTCAGCACGAGTCGCACTGGCGCCGCGACATCGATCGATCGTGAAGAGATTGCGCAGTTGCCGACGCTCAATGGACGCATCAACGACATCACGCGGTTGACGCCGCAAGCCAGCGGTGGCGGTGGCTTTGCCGGGAACGACAACCGCATGAACAACATCACGGTGGACGGGTCGTCGTTCAATAATTCATTTGGCCTTGGGGGGCAGCCGGGAGATCGCACGGGCGTCGCGCCGATTTCGCTTGAGGCGATCGAGCAGGTGCAGGTCAACATCGCGCCGTTCGATGTCCGGCAGGGGAGCTTCACGGGCGCTGGCGTGAACACGGTGACGCGCAGCGGCACGAATACCATTTCCGGCTCGCTCTATGACCGGACGCGGAGCCAGAGCTGGGTGGGCACCAATGCGGACGGTCAAACGGTGAACCCTGGCACGTTCACGTTCCGTGATACCGGTGGCTGGCTCTCTGGTCCGATCATCAAGAACAAGTGGTTCGCGTTCGGGAACTACGAAGATCAGCTCGACAATCGTCCGCTGACGACGTTCCGCGCCAATACAGGCGGAGAACCTGTTGCCGGCGCGGTGTCGCGCGTCCTCGCCTCGGATCTCACGGCACTCAGTTCGTATCTGAAGAGCAATTTCAATTACGACACCGGTGGCTTCGACAATCTTCCGAAGAACACGCCGGCAAAGCGGTTTCTGGTGCGCAGCGACTACAACCTCAATAACCGAAACAAGATCAGCTTCCGCTACAACCTCCTGAACTCGAGCAGCGATCAGCTCACCTCGGGATCGAACAGCGCGCTCGGTGGACGCAGCTCCGTCGGCTCAACGTATCTCGTGTTCAACAACTCGACGTACAGCTTGCTCGAGAACATTCGCTCTGGCATCGGCGAATGGAACAGTGTGCTTGGCAACAGCCTGACCAATACGCTGCAAATTGGCTACACCACGCAGGACGAGAGCCGTGGCAATAAGAGCACGATGTTCCCGTTCGTCGATATTTTCTCCGGCGGGACGTCCTATACCTCGTTTGGGTTTGAGCCGTTCAGCGTCAACAACGAGCTTCGCTATCAGACCTTCCAGATGCAGGACAACCTGACGAAGGCCTTCGGGACGCATCATTCGGTGACGGTCGGCGCCTATGCGGAGAAGTACCACTCCGACAACGTCTTCTTCAGTTGCTGCCCGCAAGGCGCATGGGCCTACAGCTCGCTGGCTGACTTCTACACCGATGCCAACGACTTTCTGGCCAATCCAAACCGCACCGTATCGCCCGTGGCGGCGCAAGGTTTCCAGCTTCGGTGGTCTAATATCCCTGGCCTCGATAAGCCGTTGCAGCAGCTCGATGTCTGGTATTCGTCGTGGTATGCGCAAGACGAGTGGCGGGCGCGGCCGAATGTGACCGTCACCGGTGGGATCCGGTTTGACGTGTCGTCGTTCAAGAACACCGCATTCCAGAATCCAGCGGCCGATGCGCTGACATTCCGCGATCTCTCGGGTCAGCCGATTCAGTTCAAGACTGGCGAGATGCCTGGAACGAAGGTGCTCTCGTCGCCGCGTGTGGGCATCAACTGGGATGTCTTGAGCGATCAGTCGACGCAGGTGCGTGGCGGCACAGGCCTCTTCAGCGGCCGTCCCGCCTATGTTTGGATCTCCAATCAAATTGGCAACACGGGTGTCCTCATTGGCGAACTGAAAATCACGAGCCCGACGACGGATTATCCGTTCACGACCGATCCGAGCCGGTACGCGGGGACGCCAACCGGCGCCGGCGCGTCGAGCTATCAGTTGAACGTCACCGATCCCAACTTCAAGTTCCCGCAGGTGTGGCGCAGCAACATCGCCGTCGACCGCAAGCTGCCGTGGGGCATCGTCAGCACGACCGAACTGTTGGAATCCAGAGACATCAACGGGACTTACTACTACGACGCCAACCTGCCCGCCGCGCAGTCGGCGTTTACCGGTGTCGATAATCGGCCGCGCTGGGTCGGGACAAGCTGCAACACGCCGACCGTTGGCCCCTGCGCCACACGCCTCAATAACACCGCGGGCAATGTCGTCACCGGCAACTACGTGTTGACGAATGGTAATCAAGGGCGCGCCTGGAACATCGCGCAATCCTTCATCAAGCAGACAGGATTCGGGTTGTCGCTCCGTGGCGCCTACAGCTACGGCAAGTCGGAATCGATTACCGATGCGGGGTCGACGGCGTCGGCGAGCTTCGCGAGCACGGCTCAGAGCGGGGACCCCAACCATCCCGGGCTCGGCATCTCGGCATACTCGCCAGGGCATCGCGTGTTTGCCAACATCGCCTACACGCACAAATATTTCGGCTTCGGCGCCACGTCGATCTCGACCTATTGGGAGATGCATCAAGCCAGCCGGATTAGCTACGTGTTTGCTGGCGACATGAATGGCGACGGGATCAGCGGAAACGATCTGATCTACATCCCGAAGAACCAGTCGGAAATGAACTTCGTGCCGCTGACCGTCGGCACCAGAACGTTCACGCCGCAAGAACAAGCCGATGCGTTCGAGGCCTATATCAAACAGGATGCGTACCTGAGCCAGCATCGCGGCCAGTACGCGGCGCGCAATGGCGCGGTGACGCCGATGTACTCCAATGTCGACCTGTCGGTCATTCAGGATCTGTTCCATAACATCGCCAAGGCGAAGAATGGCGTCCAGCTCCGTCTCGACATCGTCAACTTCGGCAACATGCTGAACAACCACTGGGGTGTCGGCATGCGGACGAACGCGCCTGGGGGGCAGATTCTCACCTACGCTGGTGTTGATACGAACGGCGCGCCGACATACCGTATGGCGGTCGCCAACAACCAGTTGATCACCAACACCTTCTCTTCGTCAGCGTCTGGTACCGATGTCTGGCAGATGATGCTCAGCCTTCGGTACTCGTTCAACTAGACGAGGCAAAGACACGCCGTCATTGGCCGGCCGCGCGTGAGCGCGGCCGGCCTTTTTTGTGTCTACTGATCGTGCTTATGCCCGGCGGGCGATCATGTTGTAGTCGCGGATCAGGTCGTTGTAGTCCTTGCGCAGCATCGAGAGCCTGGCGCTAACGAGCTCTTGATTGGGCTTGGTGGCAAGCAGGCGGCGAAATTCCTTCACGTCTCCAAGGAAATTGTTGAAATTGCTGGAGAGCGAAAACCAGACCGGGCTGTTGCCAAGCGAGGTCTTGGTGTCGGCATGCGCCTCGGCGAAGGCGGTGGCGGCATCGTAGGCGGTTTGATAATCCTTTTCGATCGTTTCGATGGCGTCCGCGCTCAGTGTCCCCGCGCTGGCTGCGGCGTCGATGCCGTCCATGGCGTGACGGGCCGCGATCGACACGTTGAGCAGATGCCAAGCGAAGTTGTCTTTCCCGAACGTCTGCTCCAATGCGACGAGCCGCCGTTCGCGCAACTGTTGATTGCGCTCGGAAACGACATCGCTGAGCGCGTCCGCGGCGGGGAAGAAACGATCGAACAAGGGCATCAACAGACTGTCGAGCGCTTTGCCCTTCTTCATCTTGTCGTCGAGATTGTCTTTGCGGTGGTAGTAGTCGTCCGCCTCGTTCATCAGCGGGATGAGCTGCTCCAGCGTGTCCGCGAATTGTTTCGACGGATCGTCCAGCGCGGCGTCGGCCGGGCTCATGGCGATGGCGTCTTTCAAGCCTTTGATGCAATCGCGCGAGAACGAATTGTTCTGCTCGAATACCTGCATCTTGAACTGCCCGTTCCGTGTCGCACCCGGCTGCTCAAGCATACGCGCGTATTCCTCGCGGTACGCGCCCGCATGTTCGCCCAGCGGGATGGCGACGCTATTGATGCACGAGATGAGGGGTTGCAATTTGTCTTGCAGCTGCTCGTCTTGCGGCTGCAGCGTGACCTCGCCTTCTCCGGTCACCGAGGATGATCGTCCCGGAGCCTTCATGCCCTTGGGCAGCCACGCATCAAACACACCGCCCATATACGCCCCGGCAATGGCGATGAGCACAATCACGAGTCCCGCGCGAAGGTTTTTCATCGAAATCCTCGGAATTCTTCGCGTGCGCGTGTTGTCACGCGGCACGTCATGGTTCACACGTTCGAGCTGTTCTTGAACCCGCTCGGCCTCGCGCCGGTTTTGAGGCCGTGCTGAGAATAAAAAAGGCTGCCGGAGTCTGTTCCGGCAGCCTTTGACGTCGTGCGAGCGATGGACGGTGCTAGTTGCTGCGACCCGTCTTCTGCTTTTGGAGGTCGTTCGCTTTTTCGCTGAGCGCGGTCGCTTCCTTGATGAGCGCCTGCTGCTTGGCCGGGTCCTTTTCGAGCAGCGCCTGCTGACGGAGCAGGAGGCCCTTGAAGGTGACCGCCTCGATGAAGTCCGGCTTCATGGTGATGGCCTGGTCGACGGCCGCTAGACCCTTTTGGACGAAGTTGAGCTTCTGCGCCTGGGTGAGCGAGGCGTCGCCACGCGTTTCGTCCCAGTAGTAGGCCGCAATCGTCTGGAACGCATCCGGGTTGTTCGGCTCGGCCTTGGCGCGTGCTTCAAGCGCCTCGATCGTCTTGTCGAACTGCCCCTGACGATTGTAGAAGCCAGCAAGCGTCATGTAGACCGCGGGATCGCTCGGCTTTGCGTTGCGCGCGTTGATGAGCGTCTGCTCGGCGGCGTCGTAGACGCCCGCGTCTTCGTAGATCTTGGCGAGGACGAAGTAGTTCGAGGCTTCGCCCGGGTCCATCCGGATC
Source organism: Acidobacteriaceae bacterium (assembly GCA_031274845.1). GTDB lineage: Bacteria > Acidobacteriota > Vicinamibacteria > Vicinamibacterales > CAVVIG01 > CADEEX01. Next base: position 6,745 of record JAISPN010000258.1, on the reverse strand, counting down.
ATCTGCTGGACAATCGGTTCAGCCTTGGCGGGATCGTTCAACTTGTCCGCGCCGTAGGCCGCCTGGAGGTATTCGAGCGAGCGGACCGCCAGCTTCTTGTCGTCCGGATTCTCGGAGTTTGCCAGACGGTCGGCGCAGATTTGGTAGTTCGCGACCGCTTTATCGAGGAACGCGTCGTTGGCCGGCTCTCCGCGGCGGCTCGGTCTGAACTGATTGTCGTAGCTGTTTCCGAGGTAGAAGTAGGCCTGATTCAGATTGGGATCAGACTTCACGACGCTTTCGTACAGCTGAGAGGCTTTGACGTAGTCCTGCGCCACATATGCCGTGTTGGCGGCCTTAAAGTCTCGCTTCGCCTGAACCTGGCCGACTTGCGAACACGCGACGGAAGTCGAAAGGACCACCGCCGTCAACGCAAGTGCCGACGCACCCGAAAAAGCACGCATTACGCCCCCTTTGTATTCAAAATCTATAATCGAGACGCTAAACCTTGAGCCTTGACTGATCCCGCTAGGCGAGAAGAATTGCCACGGCCGAAACCGGGTCAGTATAGTGAAGCAAAAAAAGGTAAGTCAATACAGCGTTAGACACCACATTTCATGATTCGCTTCGAGGATCTGCTCGAAAAAGTACGCGCCTACAGCCCCGACGCCGATGTCGAGCTGCTGCGGCGGGCGTACGTCTTTTCGGCGTTTGAGCACAGAGGGCAGGTTCGTCACTCCGGGGAGCCGTACCTCATTCACCCGCTCGCGGTGGCCGATTTCCTGGCCGATATGCGGCTGGACGTCGTCGCCATCGCGGCCGGGCTCCTTCACGACGTCGTCGAAGACACCCTGACGACGATCGAGCGCATCGAGGAGCTGTTTGGTCCCGAAGTCGCCCATGTCGTGCAGGGGGTGACCAAAATCAGCGCCATCCGGTTTTCCTCGAGCGAGGAGCGTCAGGCGGAGAACTTTCGCAAGATGCTCCTCGCGATGGTCGACGACATCCGCGTGATTCTGGTCAAGCTGGCCGATCGTCTCCACAACATGCGGACGCTGACGCATCTGCCCGATGAAAAGCGGATGGCCATCGCGCAGGAGACCCTCGACATCTACGCGCCGATCGCGGGCCGGCTCGGGATGAGCAAGGTCAAGAACGAACTCGAGGAGCTGTCGTTTCGCTACCTGGAGCCGGCCAGCTACGAAGCGCTGCGCATCAAGGTCGAGGCGAAGCGGCGCGCGTCCGAAGGGCAGATCGAAACACTGAAGGCGACGATTGAAGCGAAGCTGGCGGAGGCTTCGATTCCGGTCCTGCAGGTGGATGGCCGCATCAAGCGTCTCTGGAGCATCCATCTGAAGCTGCGGAAGCAGCGCATCGAGATCGAGCAGGTGTACGACTTCATCGCGCTCCGCGTGATCACGACCAGCGTGAAGGACTGCTACGCGGCGCTCGGCATCATCCACCAGACATGGTCGCCGGTGCCGGGACGGATCAAGGACTTCATCGCGATGCCGCGGCCGAACGGATATCAGTCGCTGCATACGTCTGTCATCAGCGATGTCGGCGCCCCATTCGAGGTGCAGATTCGCACGCTCGAAATGCACCGCATGGCCGAAGAAGGTGTCGCGGCACACTGGAAATACAAGGAAGGCCGCGTCGGCGATCACAAGGACGAACGGTATTTTCAGTGGATGCGCCGGCTGCTCGAAAACTCGCAGGAGGTGCGCGACCCGCAGGAGTTCATCGAGAACCTGAAGGTCGAGCTCTATCCCGAAGAGGTCTATGCCTTCACGCCGCGCGGTCAGGTGAAAGCGCTTCCTCGCGGCGCGACGTCGGTCGATTTTGCCTATTCGATCCACACCGATGTGGGGCATCAGTGTGTGGGGGCGCGGGTCAACGGCAAGATGGTGCCGCTTCGCGCCCGTCTGAAGAACGGCGACATCGTCGAGATCATTACGCAGGCAGGGCACAAGCCCAGTCGCGATTGGCTGAACTTCGTCGTCAGCTCGCACGCCCGCTACAAGATCAAGCACTTCATCCGCCTCGAAGAGCGCACGCGCGCCATCGATCTGGGGCGGAAGGTGTTCGAAAAGGAATTGCGGCGCTACGAGGTGTCGCAGAAGGGATTGCTCGAGGGCGAGGCGTTCGAGAAAGCGCTTGCCGACAATGGTGTGAAGACGGCCGTCGATCTCATGGCGCTCGTCGGTTACGGGACGTTATCCGCGAAGCAGCTCCTCGGCAAGCTGGTTCCCGGCGATCGGCTGAAGGAAAAAGCCCCGGAAGGTGCCGTGGCGTCCGTGCTGCGGCGCGCCTTTGGCAGCGGCGACGAGAAGATTAAGGTTCGTGGATCGGACGATGTGCTGGTGTTTAGAGCGCGATGCTGCAATCCGATTCGCGGCGAGAAAATTGTCGGCTACATCACGCGCGGCAAGGGCGTCTCGGTGCACTCGGCCACATGTCCGAACGTCATCAACCTGCTCTACGATCCGGAACGGAAGATCGATGTGGAGTGGGAGAAGGCCACCACCGCTGACGCCAGCGCGCCCTACACCGTCAAGCTGACGATGGATGTGGAAGACCGCAAGGGCGTGATTGCGGCGGTGAGCGCCAAGATCGCTGACATCAACACCAACATCAAGAACATGGAAGCGCGCACCGCCGCCGACGATCATCGCGCGCGCATTGATGTGACGATTGAGATCGCCGACCTCACTCACCTCGAAAAGGTGATCAAGTCGCTCAAGTCGGTCAACGGCGTCCTCGACGTCGAGCGGACGGGACGCGCGTCCTGAGGCTTAGACGTCACACGACGCGATCGCATCGATTTCGATGCGCGCATCGCGCGGAAGGCGGGCAGCCTGCACGGTGGAACGTGCCGGATAGGGCTCGTCGAAGAACGTCTGGTAGATGCGGTTCATCGCCGCGAAGTCGTTCATGTCGGCGAGGAACACCGTTGTTTTGGTGACGTGACGAAAGGTGAGGCCCGCGGCGGCGAGTAGCGCGCCGATGTTGTTCAGCACCCGGCTGGTCTGCTCTTCGATGGTGCCGTCGACCATCACACCACTGACGGGATCAAGCGGCACCTGACCTGAAATGAAGAGGAGCGATCCGGCGCGGAGCGCTGCCGAGTAAGGGCCGATGGCCTTCGGAGCGTCCGGCGCGGAAACAGCCTGTTTCACCAAGGAAGACCCGTGCTAGGCCGCTTTGACGACCTTATTCGATCGGAGGCAGCGCGTGCAGACGCGAATCCGCTTGATGCCGCCATTAATGAGCGCCCGAACCGTCTGAAGGTTTGGTTCGAACCGGCGCGCACTGACGTTGTGCGCGTGGCTCACTTGCCGGCCGACTGCCGGCGTCTTGCCGCAAATCTCGCAACGCTTTGCCATGACTTTCCCGTGGATCGTGAGTAGGGGGCTCTTCGGCCCGTGGAGCGAAACTCCAATTATACGGCAGGCGGACGCCAAAGTGTGTTTTAGAACTCTTGCCGGCCGGGAAGCGTCTAAAGGGTCGACACGAGAGCGAACGGATGATTCCACCAACATCAGCCGTTCACGGTAACTGACTGGAATGTATGGATATCGCGCAGTTTGCGCGAAAAAATCGCACGTCGGTGCCGGTCGTTGATTCCTCGGGGTTGTCATCAAAAAAGCTCGGATAGTTGGAGTCACCGCCGGTTGCGGCCACGGAATGTTCGGGCTAGAATTGGCAGTTCATTTGCATGGTCGAGAGCAATCATAAGCGGGTGGTTTGAAAGCACTACCCGGGTAAGCGAACCGGGTTTGGAAGGAGCGGCGTCATGAAGCAGAACTCAAAAGCAGGCAGTGGGGCGAGCCCAAAATCCCGATATCAGGAATTGAAGCAGATGCTCGAAGAGCGTCGGCGCGAGATTCAGTCCGAGGTCCAGGGCAAGATTCGGGACGTGCGGGCTGAAGGCACCTGGGGCGGGAAGACGAGCGAGGTGCTCGATGCCGGTGAGAGTTCCGAGGCGGATATTCAGGATGACATCGAGTTCGCGCTCATCCAGATGAAGTCGGAGACGCTCAACAAGATCAACGATGCGCTGATGCGTCTTGAGCAGGGCGACTACGGCAACTGCTTCGAGTGCGGCGAGGAAATCGCTGAGAAGCGCCTCCGCGCGCTGCCGTTCGCGGTGCGCTGCAAGGACTGCGAAGAGGCTCGCGAAAACGCAGAGCAGCGTCAGCGTCAGCAGGCGAGCCGCCGCAGCGCCTCGTCCCTCTTCTTCGACATGTAAGCTCACTGTGGGTCCTGCGCCAGCTGGCGCGGGACCCGCGGTCGTTCCCGCCATCGTCCGCAACTCTCCAACTCCAGATTCCTGTCAGGCTTGACCGTTCGCGGCCGTGCTCTGCGATCGTGCTGTCCAGTGACGTGGAATCCCTCCGCATCGCAACGCCCGCGACGTGAGCCCCTCGGGCTGACGTCGCGCGATTTCTTGTTAGGATTTAAGAATGGCTCGTACGGATTTCATTCACGTTGCACAGGTTCAGCAACACATTGTGCGACGCCGCGAGATTCTTCGGGCTCACCCCGAGATTCGGAGTCTCGCTGGCCCCACGGCATCAAGTGCCCTCTGGGTCGTTCTGCTCGTCGCCACGCAGCTTGGACTCGCGTGGGCGCTCAGCGGGACCGCGTGGTGGGTGTGGCTCCCGGTGGCTTATCTTGTCGGCGCGACCATCGACCACGCGCTCTGGGTGCTCATCCCCGAGTGCGCGCACAACCTCGTGTTTCGCCGTCCGGTGCTCAATCGATGGACCGCCATCGTTGCGAATCTGCCGTTTGTCACTCCTGCGGCGGAGTCGTTCTCGCACTACCATCTCCTCCACCATCAGCATCTCGGCGAGATGGATTACGACGCGGACGTTCCGGGGCCAGACGAAGCGCGCCTCGTGCGAGCCTCACTCGCCAAGGCGGCGTGGCTGGCGGCATTCTCGGCCGTCCAGGGCTTTGTCCGCACGCATCGATTGAAGAAGGTGGTGTTCTTCAATCGGTGGGTCGTCACGAACATCCTCGTCGAGGTTGTCGCGATGGTGGCGCTCTATTGGTGGCTGGGACTGCAGCCGATCGTGTATCTGTTCCTGTCGGCGATCTTCGCGGTCGGCCTGCACCCGCTCGGCGCGCGCTGGATTCAGGAGCACTACGTGTTTGCCGAGGGACAGGAAACGTATTCCTACTACGGTCCACTCAATCGTGTGTGCTTCAACATGGGGTATCACAACGAGCACCACGATTTCGTGACGGTGCCATGGTCTCGTCTGCCAAAGCTTCGTGCGGCAGCTCCGGAGTTTTACGACACCCTGTACTTCCACCTGTCGTGGACCAGGCTGCTCTTCCGCTTCTTGTTTGATCGCGAGGTCACGCTCTTCGACCGCGTCGTGCATCCAAGCCGCGATTAGCGCGACGTAATCCCGCCGATACATCGCCGCGAGGCTGCCGTCGCTGGCGCGTCTTAGACGAGCGACAACGCGTAGGCGGTTTTCAGATCCTTGATCTCGCCGCGCGCCACCATGCTCTTGGCTTCGGCGACCGTCACCTCTCTCACTTCAATCTCCTCATCGTCATCGGGATGTCGCGTGGAGTCTGGTGATGCGGGTGTCAGCGCGGTGGCTTTGTAGAAGATCAGCCGTTCGTCGCAGAACCCGGGCGCAGGATAGTGCGCGCAGAGCCGGACGAGTTGTCCGGGGACGAGCCCTGTTTCCTCTTCGCACTCTCGCCGCGCTCCTTCTTCCGGTTCCTCGCCGTCCTTCAGGCTGCCTGCCGGTACTTCCCAAAGTTCTTCGTTGACGCTTGGGCGAAACTGACGAATCAGCACGACTCGTCCAGCGTCGGTGATGGGCAGAATCACGACAGCGGGCATGTGTCGAACGATGGCGGTTTCGTGCGTGCGGCCGCTCGGCGATCGTGTCGTCGTCACTTCGACAGCGAAACTTTTTGACGTGAAGACGATCGGCATCGCGGATCGTTCAGGAGAGGTCCGGGTGGGCGCGGGCTCGCAGTTCTTCGAGCACGGCGAGCAGATCGCCGGGCAGTTCGCAGGTGAATTCCATGCGGCGTCCGTCAGACGGGTGCGCGAACACGAGACGCGCGGCGTGGAGGAACGGACGTTCGAGCTTCATGACGGCCCGGATGTCGCCGAGCACGCGGCGATGGACGCCGCCGTACAGCGCATCGCCGACGACAGGATGACCAATGGCGCTGAGGTGCACGCGGATCTGGTGCGTGCGTCCCGTGTGGATCGCGATCTGGGCGAGCGTGAGCGCCGGGCTCAGATGCTCCGCGCGGACGATGCGCGTGACTGCTTCGCGGCTGCGTCTGGCCTTGGCCGACATTTTTTTCCGGTTGCTTGGATCGCGTCCGATCGGCGCATCGATCCGGCGTCCCGCCTGAACGACTCCCCAGACGAGCGCGATGTAATCCTTTTCCACCGCGCGATCGTGAAACTGACGGGCGAGCGATTCGTGCGCCATGTCGTTCTTCGCGACGACCATCAACCCCGACGTGCCGCGATCGAGGCGGTGCACAATCCCGGGACGTTTCTCGCCGCCGATGCCGCTCAAGTCGGTGACGTGGTGCAGCAGCGCGTTGACGAGCGTGCCGCCCGCATGTCCGGCCGCCGGGTGCACCACCATGCCTGCGGGCTTGTCCACGACGATCACGTCAGGGTCCTGGTAGACGATGCGGAGATCGAGCGGTTCGGCTTGCGGTGTCGCCTCGGCGAGATCGGGAATCTCCATCTCGACGATCTGTTCGG
>JAISPN010000316.1 GCA_031274845.1 Acidobacteriaceae bacterium | reverse complement strand
CACGAAGACCACGCCGGGTTCGAGCGAATAGTTCGCCTCGCAGGCGTTCTGCAACGCAAAAGCATCAACATCCACGACGACCGGCAGGCACCCCGCCTGCACGATGACGCTGGCGCAGTTGGCAATCCGTTCTTTCTTCGCCGCCACGAGCAGCACGTCCATCTCGCCGCGATCGTCTGGTCCGCGGTCAGCATCGAGCATCTGGTACTCGAGGTTGACGTCCTCGATGTCGAACGGGATGTACTGCTCGGCCTCCCAGTACATGGACTCGGCGAGTTCGTCCTCCGTCATCACCGGCAGACGGATCTTCTTGACGATGACCGCGTGACCGGAAAGCGACGTCACGACGTCCTTGCTCGTGAACGCGTGGCGGTCGAAGAGGCGGCGGATCGCGGCGGCAACAGCGCCACCGTCCAAAATCGCGCCATCGACGACACTGCCGGGCGGCACCGGTTCGCGTGCGAGCGCCGCCACTTTATATGTCTTGCCGGATCGACAGAGCTCGACAGCCTTTACCGCACTCGCCCCAATATCGAGCCCAACCACTGTCTGTACTTTGGTGAAGCCAAACATCCGCTCGTCACTCCATGCGATCGACGTTGCGGGCTGATTCGCAAAGGAGGTACCAGGCTGAATCGCGGGGCTTTTCCTGACATGAGCGCTTGCGCTATGGCAAAATCTGACGAAGCCTTCCACTGAGTCCGCTGCAGTCTTGGCTCACTGCTACCGACCCTCGGCAACCACTACCAGTAGGGGCGTTGGATCTTGACAGTCCCCCGAAAGCCCCGTATCATTTGGGTTTGCCGTTGACTGGATCCTGCCGACAGGTTCTCTGCACATCAGCGGTTCTTTCTGGAGAGAGGCTTTTCGGGAATGTCTACGTTCATGGCAACCGCGCAGCATGCTGCGGAATCGGGCCGTTGGCATGTCATTGACGCCGAGGGTAAGGTTCTCGGGCGCATCGCGACCAAGGCTGCACGGCTCCTGCAGGGTAAGCACAAGGCGACGTACACGCCGTTTATCGACGTCGGCGATTTCGTAGTGATCGTCAACGCGGCCAAAGTCAAACTCACCGGCCGCAAAGAAGACCAGAAAATTTACCGCCAGCATTCGGGCTACGAAGGTGGGCTGCGTGAAGAGCGCGCTCGTCTGATTCGTCAGCGCCGTCCCGAACGGCTCGTCGAGGAGGCCGTGCACGGCATGCTGCCGAAGACGAAGCTCGGTCAGGCGATGTACCGAAAGCTGAAAGTGTACGCCAGCGCGGATCATCCGCACGCGGCACAGAAACCCACCAAGCTCGAGGTTGCGTAACGTGGCAGCAGTTCAGTATTACGGCACGGGTCGTCGCAAGACATCCACCGCTCGCGTCTTCCTCCGCCCCGGTTCAGGGGCTGTCAAAGTTAACCAGCGCGAATTCGACGCCTTCTTCCCCACCGAAGCGCTCCGCACCCAGATGCGCCGTCCACTGGTACTCACCGAGACCGTCGACAAGTTCGACGTGCTGGCGACTGTCGATGGCGGCGGCGTGTCCGGACAAGCTGGCGCGGTTCGCCTCGGCATCGCTCGCGCGCTGGTCGAATACAACGCCGAGCTCCGCAAGGCGCTCAAGACCGAAGGCATGCTCACGCGCGATGCGCGCGCGAAAGAACGCAAGAAATACGGTATGGCCGGAGCGCGGAAGCGCTTCCAGTTCAGCAAACGCTAGTCAGGAGGATTGTTTGGCCGGCATCGCGATGAAAGATCTACTGGAGGCTGGAGTGCACTTCGGCCACCAGACCAAGCGCTGGAATCCGAAGATGAAGGAGTACATCTTCGGCGAACGGAACGGCATCTACATCATCGACCTTGGCAAGACGGTGAAGCTGTTCAACGCCGCCGAGGACTTCGTCACCAGGCTCGCCGCCGAGGGGCGCACGATTCTGTTCGTGGGCACCAAGCGTCAGGCGCAGGACGTCATCGCGGAAGAAGCACAACGCTGCGGCATGTTCTTCGTGAACGAGCGGTGGCTGGGCGGTCTCCTCACCAACTTCGCCACGATTCAGCGCAGCCTCGGACGGCTTCGCGACCTCGAAGCGATGACCACCGACGGCCGTTACGACACGCTCTCCAAGAAAGAGATCGCCCGTAACGAAAAAGAGCGCCGCAAGCTGCAGAAGAACCTCGAAGGCATCCGCGGCATGTCGCGGCTACCCGACGCAATCTTCGTTGTCGATACCCGGAAAGAAAAGATTGCCGTCGACGAGGCGCGCCGTCTGAAGATCCCCGTCATCGGCATCGTCGACACCAACTGCGATCCCGACGAAGTCGACTTCGTCATCCCCGGCAACGACGACGCGCTTCGCGCGATTCGCCTGTTTGCCGCGAAGATGGCGGACGCGGTCGTCTCCGGTCGAGACATGAAGCAGTCGGTCGACGCCGAAGCGGTCCGCGAGGCGGCCGAAGAAGCCGCGGCGGAAGATCCGCGCCGTGCGGCTCGTCCAGCCCGCAGGCGCGAAGCGCAGCCGGCTTCAGCGTAAGTCACGGAACGAAACCGACTTCCCTACTGACGCCGGCCTGTACCATCGGGCCGGCGTTTTTTTGTGTATGACCACGAGCATGGCCACGAAAACACGACGCACAACGTGTCTTTGCGGCTCCTGATTCGCAAGCGAGGAACGACAAATGGCAATTAGCGCAGCAGAAGTAAAGAAGCTCCGCGACCAGACCGGCGCGGGCATGATGGATTGCAAGGCCGCTCTCGAAGAAGCCCACGGCAACTTCGACGAAGCGACGACGCTCCTCCGGAAGAAGGGGCTGGCGAGCGCCGCCAAGAAGGCGGGGCGCGCCACGAGCGAAGGGTCGATCGGCTATCGCCTCTCGGCCGACAACAGTCAGGGCACTCTCGTCGAGGTAAACTGCGAGACCGACTTCGTCGCCAACACCGACGACTTCAAGAACCTGATCAAGACCGTCCTCGACACGATCGACAAGGCTGGCAACGCCGCCGATCAGGCACTGCTCTCCGATCCAAACGGCGCGATTCAACCGGCCGTGCAGGCGCTCATCGGCAAGCTCGGTGAGAACATGGCTGTGCCGCGATTCGTCCGCTATGCCGGCCAGGGGTACGTCGTGCAGTACATCCACCTCGGTGGCAAGCTCGGCGTCCAGGTCGAGTTCACCGGCGTCACCGCGGCGGTCGCTGGACGCGACGAGTTCAAGACGCTGGCGAAAGAAGTGGCCATGCAGATCGCGGCCGCGAGCCCGACCTACGCCTCACGCGAGGCGGTGCCGGCGGATCTCCTCGAAAAGGAGCGCGGCATCTATCGCGCGCAGATGGAAAATTCCGGGAAGCCTGCCAACGTGATCGAGAAGATTGTCGAAGGCAAACTCGGAAGCTTCTACGAACAAACGGTGCTGGGCGATCAGCCGTTCGTCATCCGTCCAGAAGCCAAGCAAACGGTGGGACAGGCCATCGCCGCCGCCAACAAGGCACTCGGCGCCACGGTGTCGGTGTCGCGCTTCGCGCGTCTGAAGGTCGGCGAAACGGCACACGCCTAATCGTCCGCCGCACGCGAATTCATCCTTAGAGCTCACGCAAAGAACGGCAGAACC
>JAISPN010000306.1 GCA_031274845.1 Acidobacteriaceae bacterium | reverse complement strand
GGCCGCCTGCACCGCCGGGTTATCGAGATCCTGCCGGATGGCCGTGACGACTTCCCGCTTCCGCACGTCGAGTTCGTGCGCTGGCACGGCCGGGTGCATCACGATGTCGCCCATGAGCGTGAGCATCGCCTCGAAGTCCTCGGCAAGGCAGGTCAAGGCGAGCGTCAACAGATGCCGTGTCACGGTTGCCGTCAGCGAGGTGCCGCGCGCGTCGAGCGCTTCGGCGATATCAGCCGCGGAGCGCGTGGCCGTCCCGCGATCGATAACGCGCGACAGCAGGTAGCACTCGCCGGGCGAACGATCGGCATCGCAGATCGAGCCCACCCGAAGCGCGAGGCTCATCGTCACCGCGGGCGTCTTTGTGGTCCGCTTGGCAAGCACCGTCAGGCCGTTCCCGAGCGTGACCCGCGTCGGACACAACCCGGATCGTGGTGATGCCGCCACGTCGTGGCTCATGCGGCGTCTCCGGAGATCGGCTGGAACCAACCGATCGTTCTGTTTGCAGGCGTCAGCATCCGGCGCGCGATCGCACACACCTCGTCGATCGTGGTCTGCTCAATTCGTCGAGGGAGATCGTCAAAAAGATCCGGCGCCGCAATCGTCTCGAAGTAACCGATCTGGTGCGCGATGTTCGTGATGCTGTCGGCGTCAAACACGAGCCGCGCCCGCAACTGCACCTTGGCGCGCGCCAGTTCCTCCGGCGTCACGCCGTGACGAGCCACCGCGTCGAGCGCCGTCAGCAGCGCGCCTTCCGCCTCGCTGAGTGGAATACCGTCCGTCACGGTCACCGACACCGTGTAGAGAAAAGGTTCCGCCGTCGGCAGCATCGCGCCAAAGACCGCGGAGGCGAGCCCCGTGTCGACGAGCGCGCGATACAACCGCGCGCGGCGTTGCGGTGGCGGCGTCTGAAAGCTGCTCCACAAGTTGACGCCTTTGGCGCCGGTGAGCACCGCATCCATCAGGAGCGCCGGCACGAACGACGGGTCCGACACCGCAGGCGCGTGATAGCCAACTTTCAAGTAGGCCGCTGTGCCCTCCCGGGCAATCGTCACTCGCCGCTCGCCCGTCTGCTCGGGTTCCACCGTGTGATGCCGAATCGGCGTCGCGCCCTCGTCGATAGGGCCGAAGTGACGCTCCACCAGCCGCAGCGCCTGCGTCGTGTCGACGTCGCCCACCACGACCAGCGTCGCGTTGTTGGGGATGTAGTACCGGCGGTAGTAGTTGTACAAATCCTCGCGCGTCATCGACTGCAGATCGGACAACCAGCCAATCGTCGGATGCCGGTACGGATGCGCCTTGAACGCCGTGGCGGTGAGTTCCTGATCGAGCAGTTGATCGGGATCGTTCTCTCCGCCTTGGAGCTCCGAGATGATGACCGTGCGCTCCGACTCGCAGTCGTCAGGATCGTACAGGCAGCGCGCCATCCGCTCGGCCTCGATGAACAACATGCGGTCGAGCGCATCGCGTGTCGCCGTCTCCAGGTACGTCGTCTCGTCGATCCAGGTGTAGCCGTTCCAACTGCCGCCGTACTGCTCGATGATCCCTTTGACCGCGTCGCGTGGGATGTTTGTCGTGCCCTTGAAGTTCATGTGCTCGACCCAGTGCGACACGCCGGTCAAGCCCGGAACTTCGTCTTTCGACCCGACCCGGTACCAGCACCAGACCGACGCGAGCGGCGCGGTGTGCTCCTCGCGCACGATGACTTTCAGTCCGTTATCGAGCGTCGTCACGGTGGAGGCCATCCATTCATTATAAAATTGCCGGATACCCATGCCTGAGTGGAAAGACACTGTCAACCTGCCGCGCACCGATTTCCCGATGAAAGCAAGCCTCCCGACGAGCGAGCCAGACACGCTTGCGCGATGGGCGGCCATGGATTTGTACGGGCAGATTCGCGAGCGGCGGAACGGCTCGCCGAAATTCGTCCTGCACGACGGACCGCCGTACGCAAACGGCAACATTCACATGGGGACGGCGCTCAACAAGATCCTCAAGGACTTCGTCGTCAAATCGAAGTCGATGGCGGGATTCGATGCGCCGTACGTCGTCGGCTACGACTGCCACGGCCTGCCGATCGAACTGAAAGTCGATCGCGAGCTTGGCGCGAAGAAGCGCGAGATGACGACCGCGGAGTTCTGCCGCGCGTGCCGTGAGTACGCCGAACGGTTCATCGGTACGATGACCGCGCAATTCCAGCGCCTCGGCGTCCTTGGCACCTGGGACGAGCCGTATTTGACGATGGACTTTCGGTATCAGGCGGCAATCGCGCGCGCCTTCGGAAAATTCGTCGCGCACGATCTCGTCTACAAAGGCAAGAAGCCGGTGCACTGGTGCATCCATTGCCGCACCGCGCTGGCCGAAGCGGAAGTCGAATACGAACCCCATACCTCGCCGTCGATCTACGTGCAGTTCCCGCTCGCGGACGCCAGCGCTGCCGATCTGTACGCGCGCGTGCCCACGCTTGCTGGACGTCAGGTATCGGTGCTCATCTGGACGACGACCCCGTGGACCATTCCGTCGAATCTGGCTATCGCGTTCCATCCGGAGTTTGACTACGCCGCTTACGAGGTCAACGGCGAGGCGGTGATCGTCGCCGAAGGGCGCGCGTCACAAGTGGCCACGGCTATCGGCCGCGAGTTTGGACCGCCGATCGCGCGCATGAAGGGCGAGGTGTTCGAAGGGGTCCGCTTTCGGCATCCGCTCTACGAGCGGGATTCGATTGGCGTGCTCGCCGAGTACGTCACGCTCGACGCCGGCACCGGCGCGGTCCACACGGCGCCCGGTCACGGCGCGGACGACTTCAACACCGGCGCCAAGTACGGCCTCGAGATCTACGCGCCAATCGGACCGGCGGGGCACTACCTCGACTCCGTGGAACTCTTCGGCGGCATGCGCGTCGTCGACGCGAATCCGAAAGTCGAAGAAGCGCTCACGGCGCGCGGACGGCTGTGGCATCGCGAGAGCTTCTCGCATCAGTACCCGCACTGCTGGCGCTGCCACCATCCGGTCATCTTTCTGGCGACGTCACAGTGGTTCATCCGGATGGACGGCGACGACGTCCTCGTCGACCCGCACAACGGGTTGAAGCGAACGCTGCGCGGCGCGGCGCTCCATCAGATCGACAACCACGTCACGTGGATTCCGTCGTGGGGACACGATCGCATCTACAACATGGTGGCGCACCGGCCGGACTGGTGCATCTCGCGTCAGCGCGCGTGGGGCGTGCCGATTCCGGCGGTCGACTGCACGAAGTGCGGCGAAGCGATCGTCACCGCCGAACTCGTCGAGCAGACGGCGAAGGTGTTCGAGCAGCACGGCGCAGATGCTTGGTACGAGCGGCCCACGGAGGAATTCATCCCCGCGGGGCTCACCTGTCCGCACTGCGGCGGCACGGCCTTCGAGCGCGAGATGAACATTCTCGATGTCTGGTTCGACTCCGGATCGAGTCACGAGGCGGTGCTCTCCGTCCGTCCTGAACTCACATGGCCGGCGGACATGTACCTCGAAGGGAGCGACCAGCATCGCGGCTGGTTCCAAAGTTCGCTCTTCGTCGGCCTCGGCACGCGCGGCCGCGCGCCGTTTCAGGAAGTGCTCACGCACGGATTTCTCATCGACGTGGACGGCCGGAAGATGTCGAAGTCGGTCGGCAACACGATCCTCCCGCAGGATGTGATCAAGGAAAGCGGCGCGGACATCATCCGCCTGTGGACCGCGATGAGCGACTACCGGGAAGAAATCCGCGTCGGCAAGGAGATCCTCGCGCGTGTCGCCGAAGCCTACCGCAAGCTGCGCAACACGATGCGGTATCTGCTCGGGAACCTCGCGGACTTCAATCCCGCGACCGACGAAGTGCCGCTCGAAAAGATGGAAGAGGTCGACCGCTACATCCTCGCGCGCTACGCGCAGGTGGCCAAGAGCGTCCTCGCCAACTACGACGCGTACGAGTACGGCCCGATCGCGCAGGCGCTGACGCAGTTTGCAACCGTCGATCTGAGCGCGTTCTACAACGACATCTCGAAGGATGGGCTCTACACGCTCGCGCCGCAGTCGCGCGAACGCCGCTCGACACAGACGGCGCTCTACATCATGGCCGACGGTCTCGCGCGGCTATTGGCGCCGATTCTCTCGTTCACCGCCGACGAGATCTGGCAATACATGCCGGGCGGGCGCGAAAAATCAGTCCACATGGCGCTGTTCCCGACGGTGACGGATCTCGACACCTTCATCGACACGGAACTGCTCGAACGCTGGTCGAAGCTGACGGCGCTGCGCGAGCGCGTCCTCCCTGAAATCGAGCTACTGCGCAAAGAGAAAACAATCGGCAGCTCGCTGCAAGCGAAAGTCATCCTGTCGCCGAACGTGGCCGACCTCGCGTTTCTCGAACGCTACGCGGCGCTGCTGCCGATGCTGTTCATCGTCTCCGAGGTGGAATTGCAACCGAGCACGCAGTTGAACAGCGACGTGCCGACCGGCATCGAGATCGCGAGAGCGGGCGGCGTGAAGTGTGAACGCTGCTGGCGTTACGTACCGGCGGTCTCTGACGCGCCAGCCTCGGCTGGACTCTGCCCGCGCTGTCAGGACGCGCTCGCGCTATGACGAACCTGCGGCGCCTCGACATCACGCTCCCGCTCGTGGCCGTCGTCCTCGATCAGGTGACGAAGCTCCTCATCCGCCAGAGGCTGGCGATTTCCGAGAGCATGACGGTCATCCCCGGCGTGCTCGACTTCACCCACGTCAGAAACTCCGGCGTCGCGTACGGGTTCCTGAACGGCGTCGACTTTCCGTACAAATCGCTGCTCATTGCCGGTGTCGCCACCGTCGCGCTCGTCAGCATCGCGCTCTACGCCAAGGGGATCGCGGGCGAACAGCTCCTCGCGCGCGCCGGCCTTGCGCTCATCATCGGCGGCGCGGCTGGCAACCTCATCGATCGCCTGACGACCGGCTCGGTCGTCGACTTCATCGATGCGTACTGGCGCGGCTGGCACTTCTGGGCATTCAATGTCGCCGATTCAGCGATCACGATTGGCGTGGCGTTGATGCTGCTCGATATCGTCGGGGTACGAACGCATGTTTCCAAGACTGTTTGAATACGGCCAGTTCACGATTTACACCTACGGGGTGCTGCTCGCCACGGCGTACCTGAGCGGGCTGCAACTGGCCATGGCGCGCGGCCAGCGGCGCGGCCTCGATCAGGCGCGGCTGCTCGACCTCGGCATCTACATCATCATCAGCGCGCTCATCGGCGCGAAGGCGCTCCTCGTCATCACTGACTTCAAGACGTACATGACCAGCGGGGCGGGGCTGATGGAGCTTGCGCGATCGGGGGGCGTGTTCTACGGCGGGCTCATCCTCGCCGTCGTGGTCGCGCTGTGGTACATCCGCCGCGCCAATCTCCCGCTCTGGACGACCTGCGATGCGTTTGCGCCCGGCATCGCGCTCGGTCACGTCGTCGGACGGCTGGGATGCCTGTTCGCCGGATGCTGCTATGGGAAACCAACGAGCGTCCCCTGGGCGATCACGTTCACCGATCCGTTTGCCGCCGCCAACGTCGGCACGCCGCTCAACGTTCCGCTGCACCCCACGCAACTCTACGAAGCGGGCGCCGAAGGGCTGATCCTGCTGCTGCTCCTGTCGACCGAATCGCGCGGACGCCGCTTCTCGGGCCGTACCTTCTGGCTCTACATGCTGCTCTACGCGATCTCGCGCTTCATCATCGCGTTCTATCGCGGCGATCCGCGCGGCACGGTGCTGATGTTCTCGACGTCGCAGTTCATCTCGATCGTCCTCGGCCCGCTTGCCGTGGCGATGCTCGTCATCCTGTCGCGCCGCCGCGAGAACGAACCAACCAGGACGCGCACGGCCAAAGCCGCATAGTGTCGAAAATCACTTTCACCGTTCCCGACGACAGCGACGGCGGGCGCCTCGATCACTTCCTGGTGTCGGTGCTCGCTGGCTACTCACGATCCCAGATCCAGCGTCTCATCAAGGACGCTGCGGTCTCTGTCGGCGGCAAAACCGCGAAGGCGAATCAGGCGGTGAAGCCCGGACAGATCGTC
>JAISPN010000257.1 GCA_031274845.1 Acidobacteriaceae bacterium | reverse complement strand
ATACCCTGGCCCACTCTTTGAGCCTATGCCCACTCTACGCATCCCTTTGTCCAGTATACATAACGTCTTCTGTATTCTATCATTCTGTGGTTACATCAGGGTTACATTTTCTGAATTTGTCTGGCTTTTTTGTTGAGGATATATATCCGTCACTGTAAATCCGCTCGCCGTGGTTGTTTGCGTCGCCGTCCACTGCGCGAGCACCATCTGTCCGGGCAAGTTCTGCACGACGCCGCCAAGCTGAATGTCCTGCCACGGCAGCGTGTACGAACCGGAGACCTTCGCTTGCGTCAGCCAGCTCGTGTTGTAATCGCAGTAGGCGAAGGTCGTGCCGGTGCCCGGCGTCGCCGGGTACGCCGACGAGGTCGCGATGCCGAAGCCGGTGGACGGATCGTCAACGTATGCGGCGCAGTTGTTGTAGTGCGTGTTGCCGGTCGCCACGCCGCCCGACAACATGATGTTATGCCCAAGCCGGCTGCTCACCGAGATGTCGACGCCGTGGAAGATCTCGGTCTGCTTGGCGTTCTGGTAGTTGCTGACGTAGGTCACGTAGTTGTTGTTCGACACCCCGAACTTCGCCGGGTTGATGTCGTAGAGACCGCAGATTTGCTGTCCCCCGCCGCCAGGCAGCCGCGAGTCGGTGGGCGCGTTGATGCAGTATGTCGTGAAGTCCGACGGCGTCACGTCCAAGTTGTCGGTGGTCGTGAAGTTCCCCTGCGCGCGACGGTAGAACGCGATGTCGGCCGACACGCGCGAGGTGAGTTCCTGCGTCAGGCTGGTCGAGAACTCCCAGTTATTGCGACGCTTGAACCACCCTTGCAGCGTGTTCGGATCGTAGGTCGTCGCGATGTTGGCCTGACCGAAGCTGCTGTTGCTGAGAGGACCAAGTTCGTTCGGCTCAGGGATGCCGTCGCATCCGGTCTGGTCGACGGTCGTCGCGGCGTAGCAATCTTGCCCCAGGATATTCATGTCGGTCCACGACCGCGTCGCGCTGTTGACCGAGGTATTGAGCGGATTCAGCAGCCGCGCGGTGCCAACCGTCGATGTCTCCACATAGCGGCTGAGCGTCGCCTTCACCGCCGTCTTGCCGTTGCCGAAGACGTCGTACGACACGCCGAGACGCGGGTCGATGTCTTTGTAACTCGGCACGCCGTTCATCTCGGGAAAACTTCGTGGACCGATCCAGGTGCCGCCAGGCGCGGTCTGCGCATCGACTTTGTTGTTCAGATAGTCGAACCGCACGCCGGCGTTGACGGTGAGACGTTGAATCGTCCAGGTATCTTGCGCGTAGATACCAAGATCGGCGACGAGACGTTCGAGCGCGGTGTACGGCGTGGTCCGCACCGTAACCGACAGCGGGATGCCGTTGCGCACCGTGAGGGCGGTGTCGTAGCTGGTCCACGAATGCGTCGTCGCCGGACCTTCGGCGAGCGTCATCCCGACCTTGAACGCGTGCGACCCGGTGATGTACGACAGCGAACTGCGGTACGACCTGAGCGACGTAATGTTCTCCGAGAAGAGCCCTGAGTAGGCACGGAAGTTCATGCCGGTCGTCTGCTCCGTCACCGGATACCCGGTCGAGGACAGCGACTGCCGCGACGGCTCGCGCGTCCAGTCCTGAGTCATGTCGCCGGCGGCCGCTTCAAACATCATGCGGGGCGAGAGCGTCGAGCGGAACGTCGCGGTCGTGAAGTAACTGAGCGGAATGTTCTGGAACTGCGCCGCGTCGGGCTGAATCGTGCTGACGAGCGTCCAGTTATCGGTCGTCCGAGGCGCGTAGTTGTAGTAGACGGACAAGCGGTTCTTCGGGCTCATCTGCCACGTGAGGCGCAGGTCCGAGCTTTTGTTCTTCTGCGTCTCGGTTCCTGGACGCGAGAGATCCGGCGTGAAGACGAAGGTGCTTTGACTTGATTCGTAGAACGTGTTGGTGCGCACCTGCTCGTACCCCCAGTAGCGGTGCGCCGTCCAGAACCAGAGCTTGTCTTTCATGACCGGCCCGCCAAGCGCGGCGCTGGCATCGTAGATTTTGTTGATGCTGTCGCCAGTCGAGATGCCTTGCGCGCGCAAGGCGTCGTCAATGTTCGTCCCCTGAAGGCTGGAATTCGCGAAGTTGAAGAAGCCCGATCCGCTGTAGCGGTTACCTCCCTCTTTCGGAATGATGTTCACGCGAACGCCGCCGCCAGAGGTTTCCGCCGAGATCGCGCCAAACTCGTAGCTCAGCTCCTGCGTCGACGCGTCGTTGGTCGAGAGTCCCGTGCAGGAGTAATTGCAGGCCATGTTGGCGAGCATCAAGCCATCGAGCTGCACTAACCGATCGTTGAACGACCCGCCGTGCGCTTTGAGCTGATTCTGATGTTCTCCCGCGGATCCGCCGACGTCGTTCTGATTACTGAATACGCCCACCGTCATCACGCCAATCGTCGACCAGTTCTTCGACGTCGGCATCGCATCGATCGTGTCTTTCTGCACGACGTTCCGCTTGACGACGTTCTGGACGTCGACGAGCGGCGTCGCGCCGGACACGGTAATCGTTTCCTCGAGCGCGCCGACGCTCATCTCGGCGTTGACGCTCGCGGTAAATTGCGCCTGGAGTTCAACCCCTTCGCGGCGGAGCGTCGAGAAGCCTGGCAACGTAAATGTCACCGTGTACGTCCCCGGCCGCAGGTCGAGAATCTTGTATTGCCCTTCGGCGTCGGTCGTCACCGCCCGCACGCGCTCGATGAGCGCCGGGCTCGCCGCCTCAACAGACACGCCAGGCAGCACCGCGCCGCTGGTATCCCGCACCACCCCCGCGATCCCTGTGGCTTGCGCAAACGCGGCTGGCGCGAACGCCAGCATTGCGAGGAACAGTATCCCGCTGACTACTCTTCGCATATCACCTCCCAGGCCTCGACCCGACCGAATCAACACCAGCTCGTGCGTACGCGTCAGCACACACGTCACATCCCGCCCACGTGCGGAGTGAAACTAAGCGGCCCGTGCGATTGGATCAATCTTTCAATTGTCAAAAGTCTGTGACGGTGCGAATATCTGCGTCCCAAGGGAGGTTCGCATGCTCGAGTCACCGCGCGTTTCAGGACCGCCGCAGCTGCTCATCGTGGAAGACGAAGCGAACATCCGGGATCTTGTATCCCTGCACCTCGAGTCTGAAGGTTACACGTGCCAAAGCGTCTCCAATGGTTCCGATGCCTTCGAGTTGCTGAAGGCTGACCCTTATGCGCTGGTCTTACTCGACGTGATGTTGCCGGGCATGAACGGATTGCAACTGTGCCGCGAAGTGCGATCCGGCGGCGTGAACGCCAACGTCCCGATCCTCATGCTCACCGCGCGCGGCGAGGAAGTCGACAAACTCGCCGGCTTTCAAGGCGGCGCCGACGATTACCTGACGAAACCGTTCAGCATTCTGGAACTGTCGGCGCGCGTCGCCGCCTTGCTTCGCCGCACGCGACGCTTGACGCGCACGGACGAACAGGCAATCCCGATCGAATTCGACGGCATCCGTCTCGACCCCGCCAAGCGCAGTCTGCAGATGCACGGTCACAAAATCCCGGTGACGCCGCACGAATTCCGGCTCTTTTATCAACTCGCCGCCAACCGGGGCATCGTCTTCAGCCGCGAACGTCTGCTCGCGGATGTCTGGCAGGGCGAAGTGTTCGTCACCGAGCGGAGCGTCGATACGTTGGTTTATCGTCTCCGCTGCAAGATCGAACCAGACCCCGCGCAACCCGCGCACATCCTGACCGTCTGGGGCGAAGGGTATAAGTGCGCTGAGGCGTGAGCATGTCTCAGAACTATCGCAGTCTCTATTGGCGCATCGGTCTCTGCTTCATCGGCATCATTGCCGCCGTTCTCGCGATCCAAGGGATCGTCCTGCTCTGGCTCGTCAACGAACCGGACCAAGAAGCACGCACGACCGTCACCGCGCCACTGGCACGCGCGCTTGGCGATGCGCTCGCGAACAATCCATCGCTCGACATCAAGGCGTTTGCCGAGCGGCAACTCCCGACGCCGCCACGTCCCTACTACATCATCATGACGTCGGGCGACGCGTACTTCTTCGGCAAGCGGCGGCCGTCTGATGTGGCGGTGCAAACGGTTCGTGAAGTGTTCCAGATGCCCGGCGAGGCGATCTACCCGCGCAACTGGGACGGGGCGCCGTACTGGTCGTCGCCGCTGCAAGTGAACGGCACGCTCCGCGGCATCGTCGCCGTCGTGCCCCGCGATCAGATCGCCGAGCTGTGGCCGCGCATGGCGGCGCTCGCCTTCGCGCTCTTCACCGTCGGCACGATGCTCGCCTCGCAGTTCATCTTCCGGCCCGCGCACCGGCGGCTCAAAGCGCTCGAAAGCACCGCGCGTCGGCTGGGCGCGGGTGACATCAACGCGCGCGCGGTCGAAGACGGCGGCGACGA
>JAISPN010000209.1 GCA_031274845.1 Acidobacteriaceae bacterium | reverse complement strand
AGAGGTGGTCGGTCAGGTCGCGTCGCAGACGCTTGAGAATCTGACGCGGATTGCCGACGCGTCGGGGTTGGAGATTCTGCGTCCGCTCGTCGGCATGGACAAGGACGAGATCTCGCTTGCGGCGGAGCGTCTGGGCACGCTGACGATTTCAAATATTCCGGATCAGGATTGCTGCACGCTGTTCACGCCGAAACATCCGGCGACAAAAGCATCGCGTCACGACATCGCCGCCGCCGAAGCGTTGTTGCCGATCGACGAGATGGTTGAGGCGACCGTGGCGCGCGTCAGCATCGAGGAGTTTACATTCCCGATGCTAAAATCAGAGGCTCGTCCGGGCACAGAAGAATACACATAGAGGGATCTCATGTTTGAGTCGATTCAGGACATCGTTGAAGGCATCAAGGGCGTCGCCACGCTCGACGGCGACCGGCTCTCGATTACCAAAGCAGCAGCTCTTGGCCCGGAGACGATCGATCGGTTGGCCTGGGCCTCGTCGTTCGGCGCGACCCCGGAGGTGCGTGGCACGGCGCGGTTCGTCATTCGCGAACTGGCCGGCGCGCGCGGTATCAGGCCAGCGTCGATTCACGCGCTGTACATGGCGATGGGACGCGGCGATGTCAGCGGGTTTACCGTGCCCGCGATCAACATCCGGGCGATGTCGTACGACTCGGCGCGCGCGGTGCTCCGCGCGGCGAAAGCCTTGAAGGTGGGCGCGTTCATCTTCGAGATCGCGCGATCGGAAATCGGCTACACCGAGCAGCGGCCGCACGAGTACGCGGCGACGTTGTTCGCGGCCGCCTTGCGCGAAGGGTTCGAGGGGCCGCTCTTCATTCAGGGCGATCACGTCCAGACCAACGCGAAGAAGTACAACAGTCCCGAGCGCGACAAGGAGATTGCGACGCTGCGCGCGCTCATCAACGAAGAGATCGCGGCGGGCTTCTACAACATCGACATCGATACGTCGACGCTGGTCGATCTCGACAAGCCGACGCTTGACGAGCAGCAGGAAGTAAACGTGACGCTGGCCGCCGACTTCGCGGCGTTTGTCCGCAGCGTCGAGCCGGCAGGCGTGACGGTATCGGTGGGCGGCGAGATTGGCGAAGTGGGCGGTAAGAACTCCGACGTCCACGAACTGCACGCGTACATGAAAGGGTTCAACCGCAAGCTCCACGAACGTGGCGCGTCGCTTGTCGGGCTCAGCAAGATCAGCGTGCAGACCGGCACGGCGCACGGCGGATTCATCAACGCCGACGGGTCGGTGCGGACCGATGTCGCGATCGATCTGAAGACATTGCAAGAGTTGTCGGACGTCTCCCGCCGCGATTACGGGCTTGGCGGCGCCGTGCAGCACGGCGCGTCGACGCTGCCGCCGGAAGCGTTCGATGCGTTCCCGCGCGCGGGCGCTTGCGAAATTCACCTCGCGACCGACTTCCAGAACATGGTGTACGAGCACCCGCAGTTTCCAGCCGACCTCAAGGCGGAGATGTACGCGTGGCTGCGCGAGCACGCGCTCGAAGAGCGCAAGCCAAAGGACACCGAAGAGCAGTTCATCTACAAGGCGCGCAAGAAGGCGATCGGTCCGTTCAAGCAGCGCATCTGGAGCATCGATGCCACGCGGCGCGCGGCGATCGGAGCGTCGCTCGAAGAGCGGTTCCGCTTTCTGATGACGAAGCTCAATATCGGCAACACCGCCGACGTGGTGGCCCGCTTCGTCACGGTGCCAACGATTGCGCGCGATCGTCAGGCCGAGATCGCCGCCGCGAAAGGCGTCATCACCGCCGCCGAGCGAAAAGCCGAAGGCCTCGCGGACTAACCACCGCGGAGCCTCGACAAGAGTGACGCATGGCCGCCGGTATAATTGACGGCCATGTCCATTCTGAAGGTCGCGCGCATGGGGCATCCGGTGCTGCGCGCCAAGGCCAAGCCGATTCCGCCCGGCGACATCACATCGCCGCTCGTCCAGAAACTCATCGACGACATGATCGACACGATGGTCGAGTATCACGGCGTTGGACTCGCGGCGCCGCAGGTTCATGAAGGCGTGCGGCTCTTCGTCGCGGCGCTGAATGATGGCGACGATGAAGAGCGGACGCCGCTGGCGCTTGTGAATCCCGAGATCTCGCTGGTCGGGTCAGACCGGGTTGAGGATTGGGAAGGGTGCCTCAGCATTCCGGACATCCGCGGCAAGGTGCCGCGCGCGAAAGAGGTCCGGGTCCGCGCCTACGATCGCGACGGCGCGCGCATCGAGCTGCGCGCCACGAACTTCTCGGCCCGCATCATCCAGCACGAAGCCGATCATCTGGACGGCATCCTCTTCTTCGATCGCATGAAGTCGTTTGGCACGCTCACGTTCATCGAAGAGTACTCGCGCTACTGGGCGAAGGACGAGGACGAAGACTGACGCGCGTGGCGCGTCAGCCTGTGCGTCAGGTTAGCGTCCGGCGCGTTTCTTTTCGAGCGCGCGTTCCGACTGCAGGCGTTCGAGTTCAACTTCCGAGTGATCGGCAAACTGCATCGTTCTGGCCAGCGCGTGATGTCCGGCCACGTCTGAAATTGCCGTGTGCATCGCCTGACACACGCGGCGGTACGACGGATGTCCCTGCGGCGCGGTGCGCAGTTCGATGACGTGCATCGCTTCGCGGGCGTTCATGTCCATGTAGAACCGGACGCGATACGCCATCACGACCGCGTACGGCGCGATGTCGCTGAATCCGGCGGCCGTGAGCTCGGCGTGCAACGCGGCTGAGCGCCGCATCACCTCGCGCCAGTCGTTCAGCGCGCCCGCCTCTTCAATCGCCGCAGGCTCGATGAAGCCATGATCCGGCGAGAGCGGTTGCCATTCGAGCGTCAGCAGGCGATGGCGCTGCAGATCGCGGAAGGCGCCGTAATCCGCCAGCACGTCGAAGCGGTATTTCGTGCGCTCGAACGCGCGGCCCGGTTTGTGACGCCGGTTCGAGCGGTCGCCGACGTAGGCGTTGAGCAACGAGACGCGCTCGCCGGTGGATAAGGTCTCCGCGATCCGAAGACACTGCGCGTCAGACAAACCGGACGCCGCGTAGAGCACCGACGCGACAACTTTCGTTTCGCCGTCTGGATCGAATTCCGTCAGCGTCACCTCGCTGTGCGCTTCGGCGGTGATGCCGTGCGTGACCCTGGCGACGCTCTGGTGAACCGCTTCTCTGGTGTCGCGCAGATATTGCACCCAGCGGCCGCCGCGATCCGGATGATCGACGCGCGCCATGAACGCGGGAATCACCTTGCGCAGCTCTTCGAGGATGAGCGTGCCGTGCGCGCGCACCTCTTCGAGCGGGTGCGCGAACATGCGCAGCAGTAGCGCTTCGTACGCCTGACCGGTGCCGAACAGACCGACGTTCGATGTCGTGGCCGCGGGGAGCAGACCGCGCAGCGTATCGAGCGCCTTGGCGCGAATCACCGAGCGGTACACCGCGTCCGAGTCGTCGGCGCTCTTGGGATATTTGGCGCGGAAGTGATCTTCCATCACCGGAATCCAGCGCGCGTACACCTCGAACGCGCGATCGAGCGTGTCGATGTAGGAGGAGGCGAGCGGTGTTCCGGCGATTTCTTCCGGCACGTGATACTTCCAGCGGCCGTGCGGTTTGGCGGTGTAGGGCACGTAGCGCGTCGATTGCTCGAGGTACGCCATCAGCCGTCCCCACTCGAGCACTTTCGTGAGGAGGTTCGACACCCCTTCACACGCGATGTGGACGCTGCCAAGCTGCGCGACCGAATCGTCGCCGTAGTCGCTGAAGACGCGTGCGTACAGCGTGTCGGCGCGCGCGGTGCCAACGGCGGCAGCGGCTTCTCCGTCTGACGGGATGTCGGCGCGAAATTCGTCGAGGAACAGCCGGCGCAACGATTTCGCCGACCGCGAGTAGCGCGCGAACAGCGCGCCCTTGACCGTTTCCGGCAGGTTCACCAACGCAAACACCGGTCGATCAGTGTTTGTGAAGTACGGCGCCAGCAAACGTGCTTCTTCCGGCGTGAACTGATCGTCTGTCTGAATGGGGCGCGGCACGGCGGTTCCGCTATTTTACCCTTCATAATCAACGCGTGATCCTTTTGCGGCTTCTGAGCTGGCCGTACTTCCGCAAACACGTGCTGCGGACGGCCTTGACGCTGCTCGGCATCGTGCTTGGCGTGGCGGTGTTTGTCGGCATCCACGCGGCCAATCAAAGCGTGTTGTTCGCGTTCAACTCGACCGTGGACCGCATCGCCGGCAAGACCGAACTGCAGGTGACGGCCGGTGAAACCGGTTTCAACGAAGAGGTGCTGGAGCAGGTCCAGAGTTCGCCTGTGGTGCGCGTCGCGGTGCCGGTGATTGAAGCGGTCGTCGACACGCGCCCCTCGGGGCAAGGCAGCCTGCTGGTGCTTGGCACCGACATGACCGGCGACCGGAGTCTTCGCGACTACGATCTCGACTCTGGCGACGAGGCGGTCATCGACGATCCGCTGGTGTTTCTCGCGCAGCCCGATTCGATCATCCTCACGCGCGAGTTCGCCACCGCTAACGGTCTGGACGTCAACAGCCACATCACGCTCGGCACCGTGCTCGGCGATCGTCAGTTCACGGTGCGCGGCATCATGCGCGCGTCGGGACTCGCGAGCGCGTTCGGCGGCAATCTGGCGATCATGGACATCTACGCGGCGCAGAAGATGTTCGGCCGCGGCCGGACGTTCGATCGCATCGATCTTGCCGTCGCGGACGGCGTCAGCATCGATCGGGCAACCACCGAACTGCGCCAGTTGCTCGGTCCAGGCTTGCAGGTTGATGCGCCATCCGGCCGTGGCCGTCAGTTCGAAGCGATGACCGCGGCCTACCAGATCATGATCAGCGTTTCGAGCCTCTTCGCGCTCTTCATCGGGATGTTCATCATCTACAACGCGTTTGCGATTGCCGTCACCGAGCGGCGCGCCGAAGTCGGCATCCTCCGCGCGCTTGGCGCGACCAGGCGTCAAATCCAGTGGCTGTTTCTCGGCGAGAGCGTGCTGGCAGGATTCGCCGGCTCGATTGGCGGCGTGCTCTTCGGACTGCTCATCGCTCGCGGCATCGCGGCGTCCATCGGTGGACTCATCAGCGACGTCTATGGCATCGCCCAGCACACCGGCGAGGTTGCGGCGAGCCCGGTGCTCCTTGGCGGCGCGCTGCTTGTCGGCATCGCGACGAGTGTCATTGCGGCGCTCATCCCCGCGCGTCAGGCGGCCAGCATCGATCCGGTGCAGGCGTTGCAGAAGGGGAAGTATCAGATGCTCACCGGCAGCGAGAATCGCGTGCGTGGCGGGCTGGCGTGTGCGCTGGCCGTGGTGTCGGCCGGCTGTTTGTGGTTCGGCGACTCGCGCGTGTTGTTCTACGTTGGCTACGCGCTTGCGATTGTCGTCGCGCTGCTGCTCGGACCGATGCTGTCGCTCTGGCTCTCGCGCGCGCTTCGGCCGCTGCTCAAGCTTGTGAGCCCTGTCGAAGGAGCGCTGGCCGCGGATAGTTTGATTCAGGCGCCACGGCGAACATCCGCAAGCGTGGCCGCCGTGATGTTGTCGCTCGCGCTGGTTGTCGCGTTTGCCGGGATGGCGCGCGCGAGCTACGCGTCGATTCTTGGTTGGGTCGACGCGGCGCTCAATCCCGATCTCTTCGTTTCTCCATCACAGGACATCGTCGCGCGCACGCTCCGCTTCCCCGAAGAGATGGGCGCCGGGATCGCCGCGGTGCCCGGTGTCGCGCGCGTGCAGGCGGTCCGCTCGGCCCGGATCGTGTTTCGCGATACGCCGGTGATGATCGTCGCGACCGACATCAACAGCATCGCCGAGACGACCAGACGCACGCCGGTCGCGGGCGACGCGCGCACGATGTACAACACCGCCGCCGCTGGCGAGGGGCTAATCGTCTCGGACAACCTCGCGCAGTTGAGACATCTCTCGCTCGGCGACACCATCGAGATTCCCTCGCCGCACGACACGATCCACTTGCCGATTGTTGGCATCGTGGTCGACTACTCCGATCAGCAGGGAGCGATTCTGATGGATCGCGCGCTGTTCAGAGAGTACTGGCACGACGACTCCGTCAACCTGTTTCGTGTCTATGTGGACGCGGCCGCCAGCAGCGCCGAGGTCAGGCAGCGGATTCTTGAACGCTACGCCGGAGAGCGCCAACTGTTCGTGCTGACAAACAGCGAGGTGAAGGCGTACATCCTGCGCGTCACCGATCAGTGGTTCGGTTTGACGACGGTGCAGATTGCGGTGGCGTTGCTGGTGGCGATCCTCGGCATCGTCAACACGCTGACCGTGTCGATTACCGACCGGCGTCGCGAGCTGGGTGTGCTGCAAGCCGTTGGTGGGTTGCGCGGACAGATCCGGCGAACCATCTGGATGGAAGCGCTGAGTATCGGCGCAATCGGGTTGGTGCTCGGCTTCGCGCTCGGCGCCATCAACCTGTACTACATTCTTCAGATCGTGCATCGCGATGTCGCCGGCATGCGGTTCGACTATCAGTTTCCCGTCGCCACTGCGCTGGAACTGGTGCCGACGCTGCTGCTGGCGGCGTTTGTCGCCGCGCTTTGGCCAGCGGAGCTTGCGGTGCGGGGCACGCTGGTTGAAGCGCTCGAGTACGAGTAGGAGAGGTCATCCTGTTCACGATCGTCACCATCAACGCGGGTAATCCCGGTCCGATGACCGGACGAGGAAACAACACATATCTGCTGATCGCCGATGGGGAGGCAACGCTCATCGATGCAGGCGTTGGCGCGCCGTCGCACCTGACGCTCATTGCCGATGCGCTTGCCGAACACGACGCGAAATTGACAACGGTCGTCGTCACGCACGCGCACTCGGATCATGTGAGCGGCGCGTCAGCGCTCGCGGCCGCGTATCCGTCAGCCAGATTCCTGAAGATGCCGTGGCCAGAGCGCGACCGCCAGCAGCAGGTCCGCTGGTACCCGCTTGCGGATGGCGACCTCGTACACGTGGGCGGCGACACGCTGCAGGTCGTGCATACGCCCGGCCATGCGCCCGATCACATCGCTTTGTGGCACGCGCCGAGCCGGACGATCTTTGCCGCCGATCTCATCGTCCCCGGCGCCAGCGTGATGATTCCGTCGACACGCGGCGGCAACCTTGCGGCGTATCTGGCATCCCTCGATCGCGTCAGGCAGCTTGGCGCGGAACGGCTGCTCCCCGCTCACGGGGCTGAGGTGACCGATGTGGACGCGAGCGTGCGCGTGGCAATAGCGCATCGCGTGCAGCGCGAACGGCAGGTGCTAGAGACGCTCGACGCCGGGCATGACACCGTGCCGGAGATCACGCAAACCATCTATGATGGACTGTCGCCGGCGCGGCTACCGGCCGCCGCGGAAAATGTGCGCGCGCACCTCGAGAAACTTCGCAACGAGGGAACGGTGTGCGAAGACAAGGACCGCTGGCGGCGCGTGACCGCGCGAAACTGAAGGAGCCCGAATCCCGTGATGAACAACGTCATCGATTTCATTCAGGTCAATCGCGACCGTTACCTTGACGAACTGAAAGCGCTGCTTGCGATTCCAAGCATCAGCGCGTTGCCCGAGCACGCGGCCGACGTGCGCCGTTGCGCCGAGTGGTGCGGCGGCGAGATGACGCGCATCGGACTACAAGGCGTCAGGCTCATCGAGACGCCGGGGCATCCGGTTGTCTACGGCGAGTGGATGGGCGCCGAGGGCGCGCCGACGATTCTCTTCTACGGCCACTACGACGTGCAGCCGGTCGATCCGCTGGATCTGTGGCAGTCGCCGCCGTTCGAGGCGACGATTCGCGACGGCGAAATCTACGCGCGCGGCTCCGCCGACGACAAAGGTCAGGTGTTCATGCACCTCAAGGCGATCGAGGCGCACCTCACACAGAATGGCCGCCTGCCGGTCAACATCAAGATCCTTCTCGAAGGCGAGGAAGAAGTTGGCAGCGAGCATCTGGACGAGTTCGTTCGCGCCAACAAGGCGCTGCTTGCCGCCGATGTCGTCGTCATCTCCGATTCGCCGATGTTCGCGCGTGGCGTGCCGTCGATCTGCTACGGCCTGCGCGGCCTCGTCTACCTCCAGATCGATTTTCGCGGCAGCAACACCGACCTGCACTCGGGATCGTTTGGTGGCGCCGTCATCAATCCCGCGTTTGCCATGGCGCAGCTCATCGACGGCATGAAAGATCGCAGCGGCCGCATCAGGATTCCTGGTTTCTATGACGATGTCCGTCCGTTGCAGGAGGCGGAGCGGAACGCGTGGGCGCAGTTGCCGTTCAACGAGAAGACGTACCGGAAAGACTTCGGGATTCCCAAGCTGTTTGGCGAGACCGGCTACAGCACGCTCGAACGAACCTGGGCGCGTCCCACGCTCGAAGTGAACGGCCTTCTCTCGGGCTTTACTGGCGAAGGGGCGAAGACCGTCCTGCCGGCGGTGGCGATGGCGAAGATCAGCATGCGGCTAGTCCCCGATCAGGACCCGAACAAGATTGCGGATCTGTTTCAGGCGTATGTCGAGAAGAACGCGCCGAAGTCGGTCGAGGTGACGGTCACGCGGATGCAAGGCGGCAAGCCGTGGATGACCTCGTTCGATCATCCCTATGTGCAGGCCGCGGGCCGCGCGATCGAGCAGGGGTTTGGCCGCGCGCCCATCTTCACGCGCGAAGGCGGATCGATTCCGGTTGTGTCGACGTTTCAGGAAGAACTGGGCCTCCCCTCCGTGCTCTTCGGCGTCGGCCTCCCCGACGAAAACGCGCACGCGCCAAACGAGAAGCTGGACATCTCCAACTTCCACAACGGCATCGTCGCATCAGCCGTGCTGTACGAAGAAATCGCCAAAGTCGGAAAATCCGGCGCGTAACCGGTCAAGTCCCGCAGCGCTCTTGGTCTGCGCCTGCTACAGGCGATGGAGCAGGTGCGCGTCGAGTTGATCGAGGTGGGCGATCAGAGAGTCTGCGGCGGATTGCAGTTCTTCGGCCGGGTAGCTGTGCGTGATGCCGATGGTGTGAAGGCCGGCATCGCGCGCTGATACCAGTCCCCATCGTGAGTCTTCAACGGCGACGCATTCCTCGGGCGCGAGCGTGATGCCAGCGTGGTGTCCGAGGCGTTCGACGGCGAGGCGGTACGGCGCGGGATCGGGTTTGCTTGACGGCGTGTCCTCGGCCGCGACGATGACGGGAAACATCGCGGCGAGCTGCTCGCGGACGAGCACGCGTTCAATTTCGCCGCGGAGCGCGCCGGAGGCAATCGCAATCGGTCCAAAGGCGGCCATCCGCATGACGGCGTCACGCGCGCCAGGGAAGAGCACCGATCCCTCACGTTCGAGCGCTTCGAGATGTCCCGCTTTCTCTGCGACGAGCGCGGTGATGGTCTTGCCGTCAAACGGCGCGCCAGCGTCGTGACTAATCGCCTGAAACGCCCCGACATCGTCGAAGCCGAGATAGCGTTCGTAGTAGGCGCGTTCGCTGAGCGTGATGCCGCGCGTGGCGAGGACGTCGCGAAACGCACGGAAGTGCAGCGGCTCGCTGTTCGCGAGGACGCCGTCGAAATCGAAGATGACAGCGCGAATCATCAGGCGGACGGCTTCATGCGCTCGCCGGCGCGAATCGCGACCTTCAGGCGATTCTCCGCGGGAGGGTAGGGACACTCGAACGTCGCGTTGTAGTAGCAGTACGGAATATAGGCGCGGTTGAAATCGAGCTCGTAGATGTTCGTGCCGGTCCGTTTCAGATCGAGGAAGCGTCCGGCGGCGTAGGTTTCGGTGCCGCTTGTGAGATCGCTGAACGGCACGAAGAGCGTGTTGAGATCGCCTTCGGTAAACGCGCCGAGCGTCATCGGCTGCCCCTTGAGCGTGAATCGGAGCGTGCCGATCCGGAACATGCGGCGCAGCTGACCGCTCGAGGTCGGCATCATCAGCGACGGTCTGTCCGGCGATTCTTCGAGCGCGGCGACGATGTTGTAGGCCGGATCGATGGAGAAGTACGCGAGGGGCAGGAACTGCGCCTTCCGATCCGGGGGAATCGGATCGTTCGATCGCTGGAACTCCTCATCCTTGGCTGCGCGCCCGGCGGCGATTTTCGTGGCGTAGTCCGCCGGATCGTCCGGCGGTTTGTTGCCGCACGCCGCCGTCAACGCGAGCACCACGGCGAACAACACTGAGCAGGTTTTCACGCTGTTCATTTTAAAACGGTCTCCGCGGGGTGGTCATTGGGCGATCTGGGCATCTGGTGATTAGGGATATTTCTATTCCCGTTATTGGCTCAATGTCATATCGCTTGAAGATTAGACGTAAAATATCTATATTGATTAAAAGCATCATTATATTGATAAAATGAGTGCAGTTCTTTTTTGAACCACTCAGTGCATCTTCGATAAAAGGACAAGGCTGCGCACAGTGCAGGGACGCAGATTGTTTGATGTGCGCGCGGTTCTGCCGGCATCCGTGCTTGCAGAGGTTGCCGAGCGCATTTACGGAAAAGGGTTCGTCAGGCAGGTCACGTTGCCATCGGCGCTCTCGCTCGCCGATCGGGGATTGCTGTCGCTCCTCAGATCGCTCAGGCGGGCGTTACGCGAATCTCCGGATAGCGCGTCGGCCAAATTTCTGTGCCGTGCCGTTGCGGCTCATGTGCTGCAGCGCAAGATTGCCGATGTCGAGTTCGTGCAACCCTTGGCGTCGGTTGCGGTTGGTCTGACCGCGCGGCACGCCTTCCTGCTGTACGAATACATCGAGGCTCATCTTTCGCGCGCGATCACGATCGAGGAGCTGGCGCGGTATCTCAACATGAGCCGCATGACGTTTCTCCGTCGGTTCAAAGCCACCACTGGCGTGACGGTGCAACGGGTGATCACCGAGATCCGGGTCGACCGCGCGAAGGCGCTGCTCGCGTACCGGGATTTGAGCATCGCGGAGATTGCGGCGCAGTGCGGCTTCGTCAGCGCCTCCCATCTCGGCACGGTCACGCGCCCCTTCCTGAAGGTGACGCCGCTTGCGTACCGCGCAAAAATTCTGTCGCGGGAAATCATGCCGGATGTGTCCCTGCATGGCACTGAGCGGTTGTTGCAACCTGCCCGGCGGCAAATACAACTGTACGCGTCTATCGACGGTGTGGGACAGCAGGCTGTCAAGCATGGCCACGTTCCGGCCTCGCCGGAGTTCCAGTTGGACCAAACGTCCCTGACGGTGAACGACCGTGTCCGCATAATGGCGTCCAGCGAGGGGCGGGGATGGACGGATCTTTTTGCCGCCGTCACGGACGAATCTCCGCACGCGGCGATCTTCGGCGCGGTTCCGGCCGTCTGGCTCGCGATGGCGTTTTCTCCGCTCGAACTCCAGCGCACCAGCAGCGCCGGCATCCACACGCACGCCCTGCCGGAGTACGCCATCTCGACCACCGGCGCGGGCGATGCGGCCCACGATGAAATTCCAACCCCGGTGCAAGCGCTGCACATCTACCTGCGGCAACCGGTGATCGACAAAGTCCGCGAGGAATTGTTTGATGCAGGCGGGCCTCGCGATATCCAGACCGTGTTCGGGTTCACCGATCCGGTGTTGCAGCGGATGATGGCCTCGGTGAGGCGGGCGCTCGGCGAGCCGACGTCAGGCAACCAGCTCAAGATGGATTATCTGTCGCACGCGCTGGCGGCACATCTGCTGGCGAACTACTCGAGCCGCCACTCCCGGCGCGCCACGTTTCGAGCCGTGCCGCTCAACTCCAGAGAGATCCGCCTCATCGCCGACTACATCGCTGAACATCTCGCGTTCAACATGCGCATCGCCGAACTCTCTGGCGTGGTCGGGATGGCGCGCTCGCAGTTCATCGCCCGGTTTCAGGCGACCACCAACCTGACGCCGCACCAGTTCGTCATCCTGCGGCGAATTGCCAGAGCCCGGCAGCTTCTTGTCGACCCGCGCTTCAATCATGCGGATGTCTCGGCGACGTGCGGCTTCTCGAGCGAGAAGCACTTCGCTGCCACCTTCAGACGCGTCACCGGCATGACGCCCCGCATCTATCGCCGGCTGGCCGTATCCTGAACAACCTCATTTGAGGTGTCATAGCTACAACGGCCAACCACCTTTGGCGACGGCGGCGTCGGCAAGTTCCCGGCGGAGCGCCGTGGCGTTCACGGGTGTGTGCCGCAGCAGGCGCTTCAGCGCGGCGAGGCTCGTTCGCAGCAGATCGCCTTCGCTGATGGTGGCGAGCGCTTGACGAGCCGCGATTTCCACGCGTTGCGCGGCGTCGTTGACGAAGACGCGCGCGGCAATCGCGTGGAGAGGCTGCCGGGCGCCGGCCGCCTGCGCGCGCAGCACGGCGCTGTCGGCGGCGTAGGTGTCGATCAGCATGTCGGCGAGATGGATCAGCACTTCCTGCTCGTCGGTCAGCCGCTCCCGATACGTTTGCATCGCCAGCCCCAGCACGAGCAGTGATGTTTTCTTCAGCGCCGTCACTACGCGCGCGCTCTCTTCGAGCGGATCGTCGATTGGTGATGGCGCGTTCCCGCCGCCAAGCAGTTCGTCCTGCAGCGCCTTGGCCGCCGCGATGATCGCGATGTCGCCCTTCATGGCGCGGCGCGCGAGCATCCCCGGAATCAGCAGGCGATTGATCTCGTTCGTGCCTTCGAAGATGCGGTTTACGCGCGCGTCGCGGTAATGACGTTCGGCCGGGTAGTCGCGCACGAATCCGTTGCCGCCGTGAATCTGGATGTTCTCGTCGAGCACGAAATCGAGCGTCTCGCTGCCGGCCACTTTCGCAATCGACGCTTCAACGGCGTACTCCTCAAACGCCGCAAGCGCGGCCGCGGCTTCCGCATCACCTGTGGCGCCCGCCACGCGCGCATCGATCTGGCCGATCGTCCGGTAGGTGAGGCTTTCAGCCGCGTAGGTGCGCGCGACCATCTCGCCGAGCTTGTGCTTGATGGCGCCAAACGACGCAATCGGTTGCCCGAACTGATGCCGCTCGCGCGCGTAGCGCGCGGCTTCGCCAATCGCGTGACGCGCGCCGCCCACGCACATCGCGCCAAGCTTGAACCGCGCGAAGTTGAGCACGTTGAACGCGATCTTGTGTCCCTTGCCGACCTCGCCGAGCAGATTCGCGGCGGGCACGCGCACATCCTGAAGAATGACCGGGGTCGTCGACGAGCCGTGCAGCCCCATCTTGTGTTCTTCGGCGCCGCTCGACACACCGGGAAACGCCCGTTCGACGATGAAGGCGCTGAAGAGCGGGCCGGAGGTTGAGCCCGGGTTCGCGTCGACCTTTGCGAACACGATGTAGAGATCGGCAAAGCCGCCGTTTGTGATCCACATCTTCTCGCCGCTCAACACGAAGCTGCCGTCCGGCTGACGGATCGCGCGCGCGCGGGCGCCAAGCGCATCCGATCCGGAGCCGGATTCGCTGAGGCAGTACGCGCCGACGAGTGTTCCCGAGACGAGCGAGGGTAGATAGCGCTGCTTCTGTTCAGTGGTGCCAAACAGCACGAGCGGCAGGACGGCAAGATTCGTCTGCGCGCCAAAGGTGGGACCAAACGACGCGGCGGATGCCATCTGCTCGCTGACGATCATCGACGTCGTCTTGTCGAGTTGCAGGCCGTCGTATTCCTCGGGCACATCGACGCCGATGAGTCCAAGTTCGCCGCAGCGGCTAATCAACGTCCGCGACAGCGCCCAGTCCTTCGCTTCGAGCGCGTCGAGATTGGGAAGCACTTGCTCTTTGACGAACGCCGCGACCGTGTCGCCGATCAGCCGATGTTCCGGCGTGAGCTGTTCCGGCGTGAAGATGGCCGCAGGCGTGGACGAAGCGAGCAGCCATTCGCCGCCGCGAAGAAGACGTGTGTCGGTGTTCGTCATCAGAGTCTCTCGAAAATACCCGCCGCCCCCATCCCGCCGCCCACGCACATCGTCACGATCCCGTAGCGCCCGTGCCGGCGCTTCAGTTCGTAGAGTAGCGACGTCGTGAGACGCGCGCCGGTGCAGCCGAGCGGATGACCGAGCGCGATGGCGCCGCCGTTGACGTTCAATCGATCTGGATCGATCGGCAATTCTCGCAGGCACGCGAGCACCTGCGCCGCGAATGCTTCGTTCAACTCGACGAGATCGATGTCGTCGAGCGTGAGACCGGCACACGCGAGCACTTTGCGGATGGCGGGGACAGGCCCGAGGCCGAAGCGTTCCGGTTCGACGCCAGCGACGGCGTACGCGACAAACCGGCCGAGCGGTGCCAGACCCTGTTCGCGCGCGACGGTTGCGGAGGTCAGTAGCACGGCGGCCGCGCCGTCGCTTGTTTGCGACGAGTTGCCGGCGGTGACGCTGCCATCCACGCGGAAGGCCGGCCGCAATTTCGCCAGCGCGTCGCGCGAGGTATCGCGTCGCGGCCCCTCGTCGGTCGTCAGCATCGTCTCGACGATCGTCGATGTGCCAGCGGCGATGGTTCTCGATGCGACCGGTACGATTTCGTCGTCGAAGAGATGCGCGTCGATCGCGCGAATCGCGCGCTCGTGGCTGCGCAGCGCGAACGCATCCTGCTCGTCGCGCGAGATGTTTGCTTCGCGCGCGTGCGTTTCGGCGACAAGGCCGGTGCTGAGATACACGTCTGGATAGCGATCGATGAGCGTGGGATTCGGCGCGACCGTGTGACCGCCCATCGGAATAAGGCTCATCGACTCGGTGCCTCCGGCAATGGCGACGCGCGCGCGTCCAAGGCGGATGCTGTCCGCGGCCGTGGCAATCGCTTGCAGGCCTGAGGCGCAGAAGCGGTTGATCGTCATCGCGGATGCCGACACCGGCACGCCCGCGCGAAGGCTCGCGATGCGCGCGACGTTGAGGCCTTGTTCGGCTTCAGGCATCGCGCACCCCAGCACCACATCGTCCACATCACCGGGGGCGATGGCGCTCGCGCGCGTGAGCACGGCGTCAATCACGGTGGCGGCAAGATCGTCAGGTCTAGCGCCGCGCAGTGCGCCGTGTGGCGCTTTGCCGACCGGTGTTCTCGCCGCGGCTACGATCACCACTTCGTCCATCAGGCGTTCCAATCTCCCAGCAGATCTTCAACGGCGTCGGCGACCTCGCTCACCTTGCCGCCGAAGAGATGATCGGCGGCGTCGATGACCGCCAGTTCCTTGGGTTCGGCGGCGCGCGAGTAGAACTCGCGGATCTCGTGCAGGGAACAGATCTCGTCACGTTCGCCGTGAATGAAAAACTTTGGTTTCTCGCTGGCGGCCACCGCGCTGTAGTCGTATTTGTTGACGGGCGCGGCGACGCCCAGCAGGAGCGACACGCGCGGATCGTGCGCGCCGGCCGTGAGGCCGACCCACGATCCAAACGACATACCGGCCGCCCAGAGCGGAACCTCGGGATAGCGCGCGTGCATGAAGTCGAGCGCCGCGATGAAATCGGCGCGTTCGCCAACGCCCTCGTCGAACGATCCGTCGCTCAATCCGCAGCCGCGGAAGTTGAAGCGCAAGACCGCGCAGCCGATCCGCGCGAGCGCCTTCGCCGCTTGATACGTCGCCTTCGTGTGCATCGTGCCGCCGAATTGCGGATGCGGATGGCCAAAGACGACCGCCGCGCGGATGCCGGTGACTACGCCGTGATGGACGAGCCCATCGGGCGAGACGCCCGCATCACGGCGTGGTTCGTCGAGCAGGGTTTCAAGTCGGCCCGCCGGGCCGGGAATTTCACGCAGCGCTGTCATGAGTGTGGTGGTGCGCCGATTCGGCAAATTGCCGAACCGCGCGAGCAAAGAGTTCGGGACGCGTCACGGTCCCAAGGTGCCCGGTCTCGGGCAGACGTTCCACCCGGGTGCCGGGAATCAATTGCGCGTACTCGGTCGAGCCGGCCACCGGCACGACGTGATCGAGATGGGGCTCACCGTGCAGGACGAGCGTTGGACAGGTGACTCTCGCGGCATCGGCGACGCGATCGTACGCGCCGATGAGCCGTGCGCGCGAGGCGAGTCGACTTGGCGACAGCGGCGCGGTGACGAGCGTCTTTACCTGCGCGCGCATGAAGCGGCGTCGCGTCTCGCGGTCCGGGATCGCGATGGCGATTTCCTCGCGGAGCCGCGACGGGGATTCAGCAAGGAAGAGCGGTCCAAAGAGCCACGGCCGCTTCGAATACCGCTCGTGCTTCGGCTCGATGTGCCATCGTGGTCCGGGCGTCGACGCCAGAATCAGCGCCGACGATCGATCCGGATGCCGCGCCGCGCATCGTAGCGCAATCAGTCCGCCAAACGAGACGCCGCAGATGATGGCGCGACGGAGGCCGCAGGCGTCGAGCGCGGCCATGACCTGGTTGGCGTAGGCGTCCATGCCCAGCGCGGAGTCGAACCTCAGGCCGGACTGCGGCTCGTCGCACAGCGAAAACGTCACGACGCGGAAGTGGACGGCAAGCGCATCGACCGCTGGCCGCATGTATTCCCACCGGCCTTGAATGCCGGGAATCAGCACGATCGGCACGCCGTGTCCCTGATCGACGATTCGCATCAGTTTCTCAGCGTCTTTCCTGTCTTGAGCGTGTACTGAATCCGCTCGAGCGTTTTGGCTTCGCCGCAGAGCGCGAGGAACGCTTCGCGTTCGAGATCGAGGAGATGTGATTCGGACACCGTCGTCGCGTGCGGCAGCGATCCGCCCGCGATGATGTGCGCCAGTTTGCGGCCGATGCGCGCGTCGTGTTCAGAGATCCGTCCGCCACGAAGCGCCAGATGAACACCGAGTTTAAGCGCGGCTTCGACGCTCTCGCCGCCAACGAGGATCTGCGGCGGCACTGGACGCTGATAGCCCGCGCGCGCGAGCGACAAGGCGGTCGCTTTGGCGTCCGCGATCAAATGATCGCGGTTCATCGTGACGCGATCCGATTCGCGCAGCAGTCCAAGTTCTCGCGCCTGTGTGCCGCTGGTCGAGACCTTTGCAAACCCGATGGTTTGAAAGATTGCTTCAGCGGCGCGTAGCGGGTCAGGCCGGATGCCTGCGTTACTGGCCGACGCGCGCGCGACGAGCTCTTTGGCGCCGCCCCCCGCGGGCACGAGGCCGACGCCCACTTCGACGAGGCCGATGTAGGTTTCCGCCGCCGCCTGAATCGCGGCGCCGTGCAGGGAGATCTCGCAGCCGCCGCCGAGCGTCAGCCCCGTGGCGGCCACGACGACCGGCACATCCGCGTAGCGCAGGCTCGATGTCGCTTGTTGGAAGCGGCGCACCATCAGATCGATCTCGTCCCAGTTGCCGTCGCGCGCTTCCATCAGAAGCAGCATCAGGTTGGCGCCCGCGGAGAAGTCAGCCGCGTCGGTGCCGATGACGAGCGCGGCGTAATTGCGCGAGGCTTCGGCGACGCCAGCGTGAAGCATCTGCAGCACATCTTCGCCGACGACGTTCAGCTTCGAGTGCAACGCCACGCCAAGGACGTCGTCGCCCAGATCGACCAGACTCGCCGACGGATTCTTTTTCACGATGCGCGCGCGCGCGTCGGCGGCGGGAAGGATTTGCAGAGAAACGCTCGCCGGTAATTCACGGTCGCCACGGATGGTGGATCGTCCTTCGGCGCGCAGTTGCTCGATGAGTGTAGGCACGCGCGCCGGCGTCGCGGCGTCGAGAACCGCGTCGATGCCGATCGCATCCCAGAGCTGGAACGGTCCCAGTTGCCAGCCGAATCCCCACTGCATCGCGCGATCGATGTCGTCGATCGAATCGGAGATCGTGTCGGCGATCTCAGCCGTGTACAGCAGGAGCGGCGAGAGCGTCGCACGTAGAAACGCGCCAGCCTTGTCACGAGCGGAGAACATCGCCTTGACCCGTTCAGCGGCGGATTCACCGCCACGGTCGAGTGACGGGATGCGCACCGCTTGCCGCTCTCGATACGACATCGTGGCGGGATCGAGCGCGAGGATGTTGGCGCCATCACGCGTGTAGAAACCTTTGCCGGTTTTTTCGCCGACCCATCCGCGTTCGACGAGTTGGGTGACGATCGGCGGCAGCGTGTACGCGCGCGCCGATTCGGCGTCGGTGAGCCGCGCCGCCAGATCGCCCGCGACGTGTTTCAGGATGTCGATGCCGGCGATGTCCATCGTGCGGAACGTCGCGCTTTTCGGCCGGCCAATCGCCGGGCCGGTGATCGCATCGATCTCTTCGACGGTGTACTCGCCATGTTCGAGCGCGCGCAGCGCTTCGGCGACGCCGTAGAGTCCAATGCGATTGGCGATGAATCCGGGCGCGTCCTTCGCAACCACGACGCCTTTGCCGAGCCGATGTTCGGCGCACCAGCTGACGCGCGCGAGGACATCAGGATGTGTCGCGGCGGTGGGGATGAGCTCGAGCAGGCGCAGATAGCGCGGCGGGTTGAAGAAGTGGGTGCCGAGAAACTGCCGCTGGAACTGTTCGCTTTGTCCGTCCGCGAGCGCGCCGATCGGAATTCCCGATGTGTTCGACGACACGATCGCGTCGTCGGCAAGCAGCGGCTCGATCCGCGAGAAGAGCGCGCGCTTGACGTCGAGGTTCTCGACGATGGCTTCGAGCACCCAGTCGGCGGTGCGAATGCGATCGAGATCGGTGTCGAATCCACCGGTGGAGATGAGGCGCAGCGTCGACGCCGTGAAGAACGGATCTGGTTTGAGCGCGCGGGCGCGGGCGAGCCCTTGCTTTGCGATGTCCGCGGTGAGATCGAGGAGCAGCGCCGGGATACCGGCGTTGGCGAAGTGAGCGGCAATCTGCGCGCCCATGGTTCCGGCGCCAAGAATTGCGACAGCACGCACGGGTCGCAGACGAGACATAACGGATGTGGTTAGTAGCGGACGGTTTCGAGAATCGCGTCGAGGATGTCGTTCGACTGCGGCAGGATCGCTTCCTCAAGCTCCGGCGCGTAGGCGACCGGCGTGTCGAGCGATGCCACGCGTTTAATCGGCGCGTCGAGATATTCGAACAGCTCGCCGGAGACGCGCGCGGCAATCTCGGCGCCGAAGCCGCACGTCAGTTGATCTTCGTGCGCGATGATGAGGCGGTTGGTCCGTTTGACGAACGACGCGATTGTGTCCCAGTCGTACGGCACGATGGTTCTCAAATCGACGACCGCGACATGCACGCCGTGACGCTCCGCGTTCTGCGCCGCCAGCAGCGAACGTTGCACCAGCGCGCCCCAGGTGACGACAACGGCTTGCGTGCCTTCGCGGCGCACGCTGGCTTTCCCGAACGGGATCGTGAAGTCTTTTCCGGGGTACGCGCCCTTGTTGTAGGTCTGGCGGTACAGGTGTTTGTGTTCGAGGAACAGCACCGGATCGTCGCAGCGGATGGCGGTGCGCAGCAGTCCTGCCGCGTCGACGGCGTTACTTGGAAACACAATGCGAATGCCCGGGCAGTGCGCGAAGATGCTCTCGCCCGACTGGCTGTGATACGGTCCGCCGCCGCGCAGGTAGCCGCCGATCGGCACGCGCACCACCATCGGGCACGACCAGCGATTGCCGGACCTGTAACGCAGCATCGACATCTCGTTGCGCAGTTGCATCATCGCCGGCCAGATGTAGTCGAAGAATTGAATCTCGACGACCGGTTTGATGCCGCGTGTCGCCATGCCGACCGCGCGGCCGATGATGCTGGCTTCGGCAATCGGCGCGTTGAACACGCGGTCGTCGCCAAACGTCCGCTGCAAGCCGTGCGTCACCTTGAAGACGCCGCCTTTGCCGGAGACGGTGTTGAGAATGTGCGAGCGGCTCGCATCCGCGACGTCCTCGCCGAAGACGACCATGCGCGGGTTGTGCGCCATCTCGTCTTTCAAGGTGCGGTTGATGGCCGCGACCATCGTGTCGGGATTCCCTTCGGGCACAGGTTCGACCGCGAACGCATCCGAGGAGGGGTCCACATCGGGTGAGAATACGTACAACCCGACGGTGTCCTTCGCCGGCTTCTGAGCTTTGAGCGCGAGCTGTGCCGCTTCGTCGACTTCGTGTTCGATTGTTGAGCTGATGGCCGCGAGATCCGTGGCGGTGGCGATCTCCTGTTCGATGAGAAACTGCCCAAGGCGCCGGATCGGATCGCGCCGCGCTTCTATTTCTCGTTCCTCCGCCGTCTTGTACGATTTCTCATCGTCGGAGAGCGAGTGCGAGTAGGGGCGGACGACGTGCGCGTGGACGAAGGCGGGGCCTTTGCGCGCGCGGATGTAGGCGACGGCGTCCCGCATGGCGCGATAGCTCGCGAGAAAATCGGTGCCGTCCACCGTGGCGATATGGAGATCCGGAAACGCGCGCACCAGACGCGAGATGTCGCCGCCGGCGGTTTCCACTTCAACCGGCACCGAGATCGCGTAGCCGTTGTCCTCGACGAGAAACAGCACCGGCAGATGACGCGTGCAACTGACGTTCAGCGCTTCCCAGAACTCGCCTTCGCTCGTCGAGCCTTCGCCGAGCGACGTGTACACGACTTCGTCACCGTGATAGTGCGTCGCGCGATCGGGGATGTCGCCGAGGCGCTCGTAGAGCAGCGCGGCTTCGGCCGCGCCGACCGCGTGGAGCACCTGCGTCGCCGTCGCACTCGATCCCGGCACGAGGTGCAAGTCGCGGCGTCCCCAGTGCGACGGCATCTGCCGTCCGCCGTTGCTCGGCTCGTCGGCGGCGCCGACGGCGGCCAGCAGCATTTCGTACGGCGTCATGCCGAGCTGGAGCGCGAGCGCGCGGTCGCGGTAATACGGATGGAACCAGTCGTAGCCCGCCTTGAGCGTCATGCCGGCGGCGACGAGGATCGCTTCGTGACCGGCGCCGCTGATTTGGAAGAACGCCTGACTCTGGTTCTTGAGCTGAATCTCGCGATCGTCCACTTTGCGCGATCGCACCATGCAGCGATAGGCGTCGAGTAGCGCGTCGGCGGAGAGCCCTTCGAACGATGGATCGGTCGGGACTGGAGCGGTCACGTGCGAGCGGGATCCGCTCAGGACGGTGCCCTTCATGCGCGCCGAATTATAGCATCCGCGGTGAATGCGTTATGCTCACGACACGATGGCACAAAGCGGCGTCAGCGTTCATCGGTGGGACGAAATTGCGCTCGAAAAAATCACCGAGATGTGCTCGCGGAAAGTCGTGGCTGGCGCTCGCGAAATGCTCGTGCAGAGCTACCTGAAACGCGGGTGTCTCGTGCCGTTGCACCAGCACGACAGCGAACAGATGACCTATGTCTTGCAGGGCGCGCTGAAGTTTGTGGTGGGCGGCGAAGAGATGACGGTCCGCGACGGTGAGGTGCTGCACATTCCGTCCGGCGTCGCGCATCAGGCCGAAGCGCTCGACGATACGTTCGAGCTCGACGTGTTCAGTCCATTGCGTCAGACGGTGCTCGCCGCGTCACAGGATCTGGTCGACGAGACGATCGAGTAGCCGAGTCCTTACGTCAATGGATGCGGTACTTGCCGTCCGTTGAGCGTCCGCCCGAGTAGACCTCGAACTTTCGCCGCGCGCGTCCCAGCTTCCAGCGGAGGTAGTGATATTTGAGCTCGTTGATCGGATCAACCCGCGCGCCCTTCAGCAGCAGATAGCCGACGAGGATGCCGCCAAGGTGCGTCGCGTTCGCGACGCCGTTGTTGTCCGACAGCGAGGAGTAAAACGCCAGCGCGCCCATGAGGAGCACGAAGTACTTCGCGGGGATCGGAAAGACGAAGTACACGTAGATGGGACGATCCGGAAAGTACAACCCGTAGGCCAGCAGCAATCCGTAGATCGCGCCCGAGGCGCCAATCACAATCGAATGCCGTAGCGCGATCGAGACCTCGAACGGCAGCATCGAGAAGAACACCGTCAAAAGCGCCGCGCCGGTTCCAGTGAGCAGATAGAAGCGCAGGAAGTAGCGCGTGCCCCAGATCCGTTCGAGCTCGGCGCCGAACATCCAGAGCGCGAGCATGTTGAACAGCAGGTGGACCGGTCCCGCGTGCAGGAACATGTAGGTGACGAGCTGCCAGATCTGGAAGCGGCCCCACACATCCGCGGGCGTGAGCCCGAGCTGCCAGCGCAGATCGACGCCCAGGGCGCCGATGATCCAGCTTGCGAGAAACGCGACGATGTTGATGCCGATGAGCCACTTGAGCGTTGGCGACACCGGACCCGGGCCGAACGACATCGCGCCGCCACCGCGCGAGGGATAGCGAGGCATACGCGTCAGGCGCCAGCG
The DNA here is from genome assembly GCA_031274845.1 of Acidobacteriaceae bacterium. Classification (GTDB taxonomy): domain Bacteria; phylum Acidobacteriota; class Vicinamibacteria; order Vicinamibacterales; family CAVVIG01; genus CADEEX01. The sequence continues at coordinate 16,926 of JAISPN010000209.1, read as the reverse complement.
AGCTTCTTCTTGACCATCTCGTTGACCGCTTTGCCGTCGACGCTCTGATCGGCCAGCCGCGCCAGCGTCGCCTTCATCACGCGGCCCATGTCTTTCACCGACGTGGCACCGGTTTCGGCGATGGCGGCATCAACCGCGGATTCGATCGCCGCCGGATCGGCGGCAGGTGGCAGATACGATTCGAGGACGGCAATCTCCGCCGTTTCCTTGTCCACGAGATCCTGACGTCCGCCTTTTGCGAACTGCTCGATCGAGTCGCGCCGTTGTTTGACGAGCGCGGCGACGACCTGCAGCGATTCCGCCGCGTCGAGCGCGCGTCCTTTGGCGACTTCGCGATTCATGAGCGCCGCTTTCAACATGCGAAGCGTGCTGAGGCGTACCGCGTCGTGCTGACGCATGGCGTCCGAGATGGCGTGTGTGATGTCGTCGAGTGTCATGGCGGTAGGTTTACTTAGGTTTACTGCGGTGAAGCAGGCGCGCTACCTGGCGTCTGTGGTGGTGGTTGAGGCGTCGGCGCCATCATCCCGGGCGCGGCCACGCCAGCCGGGACACCGCCCGACGTTGGCGGCGCGATACGCGGCGTGGGCGCGACGGGCGCTGCCTGAGGATTGGCCGGTGGCGCGACCGGTTCCGGTGCCGGCGGCTGGACGTTCGGTGCCGCTGGTGGCGCCGCGGGTGGTGGCGCAACCGGCGGCGCTGGGCGCGCGGGCGTCGTCACCACGGCGATGAAGATGCGGTCGTACTGTGAGGCGGCGGGAACGATGTCCGCGCGCGGCGCGAGGATATAGCCGCTGACGCCGCGAAGGATGATGTCGAGCGCCTGCGCTTCAGGGATGTCGGCGAGTTCGATCGTGAGCGGCGCGCCGGTGGCGCGTTCCGCGTTGACGATTGTCGTATGGCCGACGCGCGCCCATTCGGAGAGGATTTGCGACGGCGTCGCGCTTGTTGCCGACAGCGTGGCCCGGCCGTTTGCCAGCCTCAGATGGACTTCGGCAGACGCGGGGAGCGCCGCTATCAGCAGCGCGCCCGTCGCGACGAGAAGAGAGCCCAAGCGCATGACGTCCCAGTATACGGTCGGGAAACGGTCACCGCTTACGGAACGATTCGATGACGTCGCGGAGGATGTCGTCGAGCGTGTGACGAGGTTCGTAGCCGATCATCTGGTGGATCTTCGTCAAATCCGGCACCCGTCGCGGCATGTCTTCGAAGCCCGATTCATACGCTTCGTCGTAGGGGATCAGGCGAATCGGCGAGGCGGAGCCCGTGGCCGCCAGGATGCGCTCGGCGAGCGCGCGGATGCTGATCTCTTCCGTGTTTCCGATGTTGATGACCTGACCGACCGCGCGAGGTTCGGTGATGAGCGTGATGAGCGCGCGGACCACATCGGCCACGTGCGTGAACGAGCGCGACTGCGTACCGTCGCCAAACACCGTCACCGGCTCGCCGGCGATCGCCTGCCGGACGAAATTGGGAATCACCATGCCGTACTGTCCGGTCTGCCGCGGACCGACGGTGTTGAAGAACCGCACGATGATCACCGGCAGCTTGCGTTCTTTCCAGTAGGCAAGCGCCAGAAATTCGTCGATGGCCTTGCTGCAGGCGTACGCCCACCGGTGCTTCGGCGTCGGCCCCATGACGAGGTCGGAGTCTTCGCTGAACGGGACATTGCCGCTCTTGCCGTACACCTCGGATGTCGACGCGATGACGACCAGCTTCTTCTTTTTGTTGGCGTGCTTCAGCACCACTTCGGTGCCGTGGACGTTGGTCTCGATCGTGTGGACCGGCTGTTCGACGATCAGCTTGACCCCGACCGCGGCCGCGAAGTGGAAGACCACATCCGCATGGTCGATGAGCTCGGCGAGTAACGGCTCGTTGTTCACCGAGTCGATGTGATACGTGAAGCCGGGTCTCGCTTTCAGGTGCGCGATGTTGTCGATCGATCCGGTCGACAGGTTGTCGAGAATCGAAACTTCGTGCCCGGCGTCGAGCAGCGCTTCGGACAAATGTGAGCCGATGAACCCGGCTCCTCCCGTAATCAGTATCCGCACGTTATGCCTCTTCGAATGAGTAGACGGCGTCGGCAATGCGCGTGATTGCGGCGTCCGTGAGTTGTGGAAACATCGGCAGCGACAGGATCATCTGGCACGCCGCTTTCGTCGCGGGGCACGCGACGCTGGGCGTGTCGGCAAACGCTGGCTGCTCTGGAATCGGAAACGGATAGTGGATCAGCGTTTCAATGCCTTGCGCCTTGAGGTGCGCCTGCAGGGCATCACGCCGCGAGCTCTGCACGACAAACAGATGATACACATGTCCCGGCGCGATCTCCGCGGGGAGTGTCAGGTGGCTGCCAGCGAGACGTTCGCGGTACGACGAAGCGATGCGGCGTCGCGCCTCGGTCCATGCGGGGAGATACGGCAGACGCGCGCGCAGCACGGCTGCCTGCAATTCGTCGAGCCGTGAGTTGACGCCGGCAACGTCATGACGATAGCGCGTCGACTGTCCGCCGTTGCGAAGGCGCTTCATCGTCTCGGCAAGCGCGCTGTCGTTTGTGACGATTGCGCCACCGTCGCCCAGCGCGCCGAGGTTCTTTGTCGGGTAGAAGCTGAAGGTGCCTGCGTGACCGATCGTGCCGGCGGGCTGTCCATCGACGGTCGCAAGATGCGCTTGCGCGCAGTCTTCCACCATCGCAAGGTGGTAGCGTGACGCGATCGCTTCAAGGCGCGTCATCTCCGCCGCTTGCCCGTACAGGTGGACCGGCAGAAGCGCGCGGGTTTTCGGCGTAATCGCGCGCTCCACCTTGTCCGGATCGATCGTGAAGCGCGCGGCGTCGATATCGGCAAACACCGGGATTGCGCCAAGCATGCGGACCGCGAGCGCGGTGTACGCGGCCGACAACGGCGTGGTGATCACTTCGTCTCCGGGGCCAACGCCCAGCGCGCGCAGGGCGATGGCGATGGCATCGGTGCCGTTCCCGACGCCAACCGCATGGCGTGCGCCAGACGCCGAGGCAAACTCCGCCTCGAACGCCTCGACTTCAGGGCCGAGCACGTACCAGCGGCTGTCGACGACGCGCGCGATGGCGGCGTGTACGCTGTCCGCATCTTCGGCGAGACCGACACGCGTACACGGAATCGTCCCGCTCACGCCTGTTTCGTCTCCTCGGCGGCGTAGTGATTGAAGTGCTCACGGTAGAAGGCGAGCGTGTGCGTCAATCCTTCATGCAGATCCACGGTTGGCTGCCAACCGGTGGCGGTGATCATCTTGGACGAATCGGCATAGAAGTCGCCGATGTCGATGGCTTTTTTCTCGCACGGCCACTCGATGTACTCGACGCGTCCCGTGCCGGCGATGTCGATGAGCAGCGTCGTCAAATCACGATGGCTGATGGCGTGCGTGCCGCCGACGTTGAAGGCCTGGCCGTTGCACGCGTCGGTGGCGCCAGCCCGCAAAAAGGCATCGGCCGCATCGTCGACGTACACGAAATCGCGGAGCTGAGAGCCGTCACCGTAGATCTGGATGGTGCGATTTTCGAGCGCGAGACGGATGAACCAGCCGATGAAGCCTTGGCGGTTGTGACGAATCAACTGCCGCGGTCCGTACACGTTCGTCAGCCGGAGCGAGCAGGCGCGTACGTGGAAGACGTTGTTGTAGACGAGATGATATTGCTCGCCGGCCGCCTTGTTGATGCCGTTGACGTCGGTGGGGTTGACGAGGTGCGCTTCGGTGACCGGCAACGATTCGGATCGGCCGTAGATCTGCCGGGTGCCGGCGTAGACGACCTTCGCGTCCGGGTTGTGGTGGCGGCACGCTTCGAGCAGCGTCAGGTGGCTATGGCAATTGATCTCGAGATCCGCGTGCGGGTCTTTCATGCTGTCGATGTGACTCACCTGACCGGCGAGGTTGAAGATGACCTCTCGGTTGCGCACGAGATGATTCATCATGCTCGCTTCGCGCACGTCAGCGACGCTGATGCGGAGGCGTTCTGCAATGCCGTTGATGTTGAACAGGTTGCCGCCGTAATCGGGAATCAGCGCGTCGACGAGCAGCACGTCGGCGCCAAGGGCCACGAGTTGCCGCGCGAGGTTGCTGCCGATGAAGCCGAGGCCGCCCGTGATCATCACGCGGCGTCCCCGGTAGAATTCGCGATAGTCCATCACGGCTCTCTAGTCTGTCGAACTCTCTGAGCGGCGCGCCTTGCGACTGCTTTCCGGATTCGAGATCAAACGCCACGGCGTGATCGCCGATTCGAGCAACACCGCTCGCGATACTTTTGACTCGCCTTCGCGCCGTTCGACAAAGGTGATCGGGACTTCGGTGATGCGGCAGCCTCGCCTTGCGGCGATGAACAGCATCTCGACGAGAAACGAGTAGCCGTCGGAGATGAACTGGTCGAGTGGCAGCGTGGCCAGCGCCGTCTTGCGCCAGCAGCGATAGCCCGTCGTGCAGTCGCGCACGCTCAGCCGGGTGACGGTGCGGATGTAGATGTTCGCGACGCGGCTCAACACGCGGCGTTTCATCGGCCAGTTCAGGATCGCGCCACCGGGTACATAGCGGGAGCCGATCACGACGTCCGCGTGGTCCGTCGCCGCGATTAAATCCGGCAGTTGCCGCGGATCGTGCGAGAGGTCGGCGTCCATCTGGCAGACGACATCGACCGGTTCGTTGAGCGCGAGCCGCATGCCGTCAATGTACGACCGGCCGAAGCCGCGCTTGCCGGTGCGGTGCAGCACCATGATGCGATTCGGATGTTGCGCGGCGAGTTCTTCGGCGACCGTGCCGGTGCCGTCGGGAGATTGATCGTCAACAATCAGCACGCGCACGTTCTCGTGCGCCATGAGTCCAGCGACGAGCGTCGGCACGTTGGCGCGCTCGTTGTACGTCGGGATGACGACCAGCGCCGAGCGGCTCATCGCGGCCTCTCGAATCGAAGCGCCGCAATCTGCTCCGACACCAGACCGATGAGGAACGTCACGATGCTGGCGAGAATGAGCAACACGGAGGAATTGGTCACATGAGACTGCGTTGCGATCGTCCAGACCGCATAGGCGGCGCCGCCGGTCAGCAGGGTCAGACTGACGGGCACGAAGATCCGCAGCGGACTGAAGAGCGTGATCACTTTCAGGAGGATCAAGAAGAACCGCGCGCCGTCTGAGCCGAGCTTGATCTTCGAACGTCCTTGCCGCTGCGCGGCGTGAATCGGCACGAAATCGACGCTGTAGCCCGCGCGAATAAAGCAGAGCGTTGTGGTCGTGGGCGTCGAGAATCCGTTGGGCACGAGGTGCAGAAATTCAAGGATGCGATCGCGATGCGCGGCGCGAAACCCTGACGTCAAGTCGGGAATCGGCCGTCCGCTCATGAACGTGGCGATCCGGTTCAAGGCGAAGTTGCCAAGACGCCGCGCCGTGCTCGCCTGCGTTGCCGCTGACCGCGCGCCGACGACCAGTTCATAGTCCGCCAATCGGTTTACAAGCCGCAACGCATCGTCTGGCTGGTGTTGTCCGTCAGCGTCGACGACGAGGACGAACTCTCCGGTGGCGTTGCGAATCCCGGTCTTGACGGCCGCCCCGTTGCCCTTGTTGTACGGATGTTTCAACACGCGCGCACCGGCGGATGCGGCACGTTCGCCCGTCTCGTCGCTCGATCCATCATCGACGACGAGAATTTCCTTCCACGTGGCGGTTGAGCGGAGCGCGTGTACAAGCGTGCCGACGGCGTGCGCCTCATTGAACGCTGGGATGATAATCGACGTGCGCGTCGCAAGGTCGCTCAAGGTGGTATGGGCTGCTCGGGCTGCGGTGAACGTCAAAGAATAACGCAGGTCCAAGTGCAGCACGAGCATAGCCGCCAGTGTTGGTCGTTCGACAGAATAACCGGGCGGCGATTAAAGAGCGAATGTTTGGCGTAACCTACTGATTCGTCGACTTTTGCGGTTGACACCCTTTGGCACCTACTCCTACTATCGTCGTGGAAATTTGTGGCCAAAAATGGAGCGGTAGTGCGTGTTTAGAGGGAACGCACCTGCACGCATCGACGAAAAAGGACGCATCAAGGTGCCGAACGCATTTCGCGCCTCGATTGAGTCGAAGTACGGCCGCGAACTGTTTCTCACGAGCCTGACGGGAGAGTACGTCCGCATCTACCCGATGCCGGTGTGGCTGGAGCTCGAACAGAAGCTCGCGCAGATGCCGTCGACGAATCCGTCGAAACTCCGCTTTCTCGATCGCGTCAACTACTTCGGTCAGCTCGGCGAACTCGATACGCAGGGGCGCGTCCTCATTCCACTCCGGCTGCGCGAAGCGGCGACGATGAGCGGTGACGTCGACGTCCTGGGTCAAGTCACGTATCTCGACGTCTGGAATCACGATCGCTTCCTCACGAAGTTGCAGCGCGAGCCGTACACCGACGATGACGCGCGAGCGCTCTCGGAGTTCGGGATATGAGCGCGCACATTTCCGTGCTCGCGGCGGAATCGCTCGCCTATCTGCGTCCCGAGCGTGGCGGACTGTTCGTCGATTGCACGCTCGGCCTCGGCGGACACACGGCCGCGCTCCTTGGCGCTGGCGCGACGCGTGTCGTCGGCATCGATCGGGACACGGTCGCGCTCGAGGAGGCAGGACAGCGCCTGTCGCTGTACGGCGATCGCGTGGATCTCGTGCACGCCGACTATCGCTCGATCGACGAGGTGCTCGATGCGCGTCACATTGGCGCGGTTGACGGCGCGCTCGCCGATCTCGGCGTCTCTTCGATGCAGCTCGATGCGCCGGGGCGCGGGTTCAGCTTTCAACGTGACGAGCCGCTCGACATGCGGATGGATCGTTCATCCGGCCGTCCTGTCTCGGCGCTTGTCGCCGAGGCCAGCGAAGAAGAACTGGCCGATGTGATCTACCAGTTTGGCGAGGAGCGGTTTTCTCGACGTATCGCTCGCGCGATCGTTCGCGCGCGTCACGAATCGCCAATCGAGACCACGGGGCATCTGGCGTCGATCGTGCGCGGTTCGGTGCCGCGTCGTGGATACGTGCGCATCGATCCGGCGACGCGAACGTTTCAGGCGCTTCGCATCTGGGTGAATCGTGAGCTCGACGGGCTCGATCGGTTCATCGAATCGCTCGTCCGGCGGCTGGCGATCGGCGCGCGTGTCGTGATCATCAGCTTTCACTCGCTGGAGGATCGTCTCGTCAAGCACACCTTTCGTGCGCTTGAGCAGAGCACCGCGCTCATCAAGGTGTTGACGAAGAAGCCGGTCATGGCCGGCGAGGACGAAGTGGCGGCAAATCCACGCGCCCGGAGCGCCAAGCTCAGGGCCGCGGAGCGGGTGGCCTGATGGCTGAATCGTTCGAGTACGCGATCCGCAAGGACGTGAAGAACAACCCGATCGTGCGCGAAGTTGACGAGGCGCGTCAGCGCGAGCTGTGGCGGTCGGTTGGATTCGCCGGTCTGTTCGTCGTCTTGCTGCTTGGCTGGGCGTGGCAGCAGTTCGAGTTTCTGCAGTACGGCTACCGCATCGAGCAGATGCAGCGGGAGAAGGCGGCCGAAGAGGACACGGCGCGCCGCCTCCGGCTTGAAATCCAGACGCTCACCGCGCCGCAGCGGGTCGAAGAATTCGCGACGAAGACGTTGCACCTGGTGGCTCCCTCGCAGAAGGAGGCCATCGTCATCGAACGGGTCGTGCCGGCGTCGCCGCCGGCCAAAACGGTGGTTGCACGGCGGGGATCGATCGGGTGAATCGCGTGTTTACGCGCCCGGGGACCAAACGCACTGACGCGGCCGGCGCCGCGCCCGCTGATTGGCGTTCGACGCTGCAGCGGCGCGTGGTGGTGACGGCGTGCTTGCTGCTCACGTGGGCCGCCGGCATCGAAGCGCGTCTTGTCTACCTGCAGGTCGTCGATCGCGCCGATCTTGCTGACCGCGCGACGCGTCAGCAGTCGCAGACGTTCAAGCCCCCAGCCAAACGCGGCGACATCGTCGATCGTCAGGGACGTGTGCTTGCGACGAGCGTCGACGCGGCGACGATCTTCGTGGTGCCCTCCGCCGTCACCGACGAGCGCGCGTGGGTGACGAAGATCTGCGGTGCGCTCGGTGACTGCACGGCGAAAGAGCGCGCTGATTTAATCGATCGGCTGCAACATCAGCGCAATTTCGCCTACATCCGCCGTCAGGTCTCCGACGAAGTAGCCGAGCGCGTCAAGGCGCTCAACCTCGATGGCATCGGCTTCACGAAGGAAAGCCGGAGGTATTACCCCGCGAAGGAACTGGCGTCGCACGTGCTCGGCTTTGTCGGTCTCGACAACCGTGGACTCGCGGGCATTGAATCCGCGTACGACTCGCAGATCCGTGGCAAGGAGGGCAAGGTTCTCGTCCAGACCGACGCGAAGCGGCACGCCTTCAGCCGATCGGAACGTCCGCCAACGGCGGGCGCGTCGATTGAGTTGTCGATCGACGAGTATCTGCAGCACGTCGTCGAGCGTGAGCTGCACGCGGGTGTGGTGCAGAACCACGCGCTCGGCGGGACGGCGCTCGTCATGGACCCGCACACCGGCGAGATTCTGGCGATGGCGAACGAACCGACGTTCGATCCGAATGCCTATCGCGATTCGACGCAGATCGAACGGCGGAATCGCGCGGTGCAGGATTTGTACGAGCCGGGATCGACCTTCAAGGTCGTCACGGCGTCGGGCGCGATCGAAGAGCGGCTGATGCCGATCGACACGATGATCGATGTCCGCGGCGGACGGATTCAGATCGGCCCACGCATTGTTCGTGATACGCACGACTACGGCGTCCTCTCGTTTCAGGACGTCATCGTCAAGTCGAGCAATGTCGGCGCGATCAAGATCGGATTCAAGCTCGGCACCGATCGCTTGAGCGATTACGTGCAGCGCTTTGGCTTCGGCCATCCGGTGTCGCCCGATTTTCCGTCGGAGAGCCCCGGCATCGTCTGGGACCGCGCGAAGTGGACCGACAGCGCGCTGGCGTCGGTGTCGATGGGGTATCAGGTTGGCGTGACGCCGCTGCAGATGGTGTCGGCCGTGAGCGCCGTCGCCAACGGCGGCGAGTACGTGGAGCCGCGCGTCGTGCGCGCGGAGTACCGCGACAATCGCCGCTTTCAGGTGAAGCCGAAGTCGTTGCGACGCATCATCGGCGCGGACACCGCCGCCTCGATGACCGGGATCATGGAGAACGTCGTCGAGCACGGCACCGGCACGCTCGCGAAGATCGCTGGCTACAGCGTGGCGGGAAAAACCGGCACGGCCAATAAGTTGGTGAACGGCCGCTACAGTCTCGACACGTACGCCTCGTTTGTCGGCTTCCTGCCGTCGCGTAATCCCGTGGTCACCATTCTGGTGGTGCTCGATTCTCCACGCGGGCCGAACGGACATTTCGGCGGGCCGGTGTCGGCGCCGATCTTCAAGCGGATTGCCGAAACGACGTTGCGGTATCTCGGCGTCGCGCCGTCGATCAATCCGGCGCCGCCGGTCCTTGTCCGGCAAGAAGACACGGACAGCCTGCCGGTGGTTGAGGCGCTCGATACGTCGCATACCGAGAGCGTCGAGGATGTGCCGGGGACGGTGCCGAGCGTCATCGGGTTGAGCGCGCGCGAGGCGACGCGGAAGATCGTCGCCGCTGGGTTGACGGCACGCCTCTCCGGCAACGGCTATGTGATCGCGCAGCACCCATTGCCCGGTGAACCGATTGTCGAAGGTCTGGCCTGCGAGCTGACGCTCGATCGCACGCCGCAACGTTCATCCACGGCGGCGCCATGACGTGGAACGACTGCCTTGCCGTGCTGCGCGCTCACGATCTTCTGAGCTACAGAGGAACGGACAGCGCGCGAGCGGGCGAATGCGGTCAGGCGACCGTGACGGGCATTGCTTGCGATTCGCGTCGCGTGACGGCCGGCAACGTGTTCGTGGCGCTTCTTGGTCAGCACGACGACGGCGTTCGCTATGCGACCGAAGCGGTGGCGCGTGGCGCCGTCGCGGTGGTGGCGGCACAGCCGGCGCCGGGCACGATCGATGTGGCGTGGCTGGTGGTCAGCGATGCGCGCCGTGCGCTCGCGCTCCTGGCGGCGGAACACGCCGGACATCCGAGCCGCGCGATGCGGGTCGTCGGCATCACGGGGACCAACGGAAAAACGACCACGGCGTATTTAACCGCGTCGATGTTCGATGCGGCGGGCATTCCGTGCGGGCTTGTGGGCACGGTCGGCTATCGCATCGGTCAGAAGATGCGCGAGGCGACGCACACGACACCGGAAGCCACTGAAGTGCAGAGCCTGTTTCGCGAGATGGTCGACGCCGGCTGCGGCGCCTGCGCGATGGAAGTGTCGTCGCACGCGCTGTCGTTGCACCGCGTGGACGGCGTGCGTTTTGCCGCCGGTGTGTTTACGAACCTCACGCGCGATCATCTCGACTTCCACGCCGACATGGAGGCGTACTTTCAGGCGAAGCGGCGGCTGTTCGACATGCTGCCCGATGACGCGCCGAGCGTGATCAACCTCGACGATCCACGCGGGGCAACGCTCGCGGACGTCGCGAAACAACCGGTGACCTACGCGATCAGCCGTCCCGCGGACGTGACGCCGGGGCCGTTGTCCTTTTCGCTGCGAGGGTTGTCGTTCGACGTGCGGACGCCGCGCGGCACGTTGCAGATTCAGTCGTCGCTCGTCGGGCGGCCGAATGTCTACAACATCCTCGCCTCCGTGGCGACGGCCTCGTCACTCGGGTTGCCGCTTCCGGCGATCGAGCAGGGCGTCGCGACACTCGACGGCGTGCCGGGACGATTTCAGGTGGTGTCGAGCGAGCGCGACGACGTGACGGTCGTTGTCGACTATGCCCATACCGACGATGCGCTGAGGAATCTGCTGGAGACGGCGCGCCCGCTCGCGCAGGGGCGTCTTCTGACGGTGTTCGGGTGCGGCGGCGATCGCGATCGCACGAAGCGTCCGCTGATGGGCGCCGTCGCGGGACGTCTGAGCGACGTCATCATCATCACGTCTGACAACCCGCGCAGCGAAGATCCCGCGCGGATCATCGAGGAAGTGCAGCGCGGCATTACGCCGGATACCCGTCGTGACAGCGCGCAACGGATTCTGGCTATCGTCGATCGGCGCGAGGCGATTGACAAAGCCATTGCGCTGGCGCGCGCGGGCGATCTCGTGCTGATTGCCGGCAAGGGGCACGAAAAAAATCAGGTGATCGGCAGAGAGGTGTTTCCTTTTGACGATGCCGCGGTGGCGCACGAGGCGCTCGACCGTAAACGCAGCAACTCCGGTGTGTCGTAAACGCGATGCTGTATCACCTCCTGTATCCGTTGCACACGCAGTTCTCGGTGTTGAATGTGGTGCAATACATCACGTTCCGCACCGCGGCGGCGAGTCTGTCCGCGCTGGCGATCAGTTTGTCGCTCGGGCCGTGGCTCATCCGTACGCTGCGCGCGTTTCAGGTCGGGCAGGTGATCCGTCAGGAAGGGCCCACCAGCCATCGTCCGAAAGCGGGAACGCCGACGATGGGCGGCCTGCTGATTCTTGCCGCCGCGATTGTGCCGACGTTGTTGTGGGCGCGGCTCACCAACCCGTATGTCTGGATTGCGCTGCTCACGACGGTGCTGTTCGGCGCCATTGGATTCGCCGACGACTACCTGAAGATCGTGCGGCGCAATCATCACGGGCTGCTGCCACGGTACAAGCTGGCGTTGCAGATTGTCGTGGCGACAGGCGTCGGCATCGCGCTGCTCGCGCTCGCGCATCGCGGCGAGTACAACACGCGGCTCATCTTTCCGTTCTTCAAGTGGCTCATTCCGGATCTGGGGTTCTGGTATCTGCCGTTTGTCGTCTTCAACCTGTGCGCGTGGTCGAACGCCGTCAACCTGACCGACGGTCTCGACGGTCTGGCGATCAGCACGTTTGCGATTGCCGCCTCCGTGCTGACGGCGCTTGCGTACGTGACTGGCCATCGCGTCCTCGCCGACTACCTGCTGCTCGTGCGCTTTCCGCAGTCCGCGGAGTTGACCGTGTTCTGCGGCGCGTTGGTTGGCGCGTCGCTCGGCTTCCTTTGGTACAACGCGTACCCGGCGGAAATTTTCATGGGCGACGTGGGGTCGCTGGCGCTCGGCGCGGCGCTCGCCACCGTTGCCGTGTTGATCAAGCAGGAACTGCTCCTCGGCGTGGTTGGCGGCATCTTCGTGCTCGAAGAGCTCTCCGTCGTCATCCAGGTGGCGTCGTTCAAGTTGACGGGCAAGCGCGTGTTCCGGATGGCGCCGCTCCATCATCACTTCGAGCTCTCGGGATGGAGCGAACCCAAAGTCATCACGCGGTTTGTGATTGTGGCCATTGTCTTCGGGCTCTTCAGCCTGACGACGTTGAAGTTGAGGTGACGTGGACTCCGCGTTTTCCGTGGCGGGCAAGCGTGTGGCCGTGGCCGGAGCCGCGCGAAGCGGCGTGGCTGCCGCGCGGCTCCTGGCGCGCCGTGGAGCGATCGTGACGCTGTCGGAGCAGAAGCCTGACTTCGCCGAAGTGGCGATGTTGCGCGACGAAGGCGTCGCGCTCGAACTGGGCGGGCATCGCGCGGAGACGTTTGCCGCGGCCGATCTCGTCGTGATGAGTCCGGGCGTGCCGCCGGAGCAGGCGGTGTTTGCGACAGCCCGCGCCAAGGGTGTGCCGATCGTCAGCGAGATTGAGTTGGCATCGAGGTGGTTACTAGGGCGGATCGTGGCGATTACCGGCACGAAAGGGAAATCGACGACGACGACGCTGATTGGACGGATGTTGGAGCAAGCCGGTCATCGCGTGACGGTCGGCGGCAACATCGGGACGCCACTGAGCGGTCAGGTGGACGAGTCGACGCCGGACACGGTACACGTGGTCGAGGTGAGCAGTTTTCAGCTCGAAGCGATTGAGACCTTCAAGCCGTGGATCGCGGTGATGTTGAACCTCTCGCCCGATCACCTCAATCGTCACCGGACGCTCGACGAGTACAGCGCGGCCAAGGCGAGGGTCTTTGAGAACCAGACGCCAGACGATTGGGCGGTGGTGAACGCTGACGATCCGTCGGTGCTCGAACTGGTGCGGCACCATCGCGCGCGACGGGTGATGTTTTCGCGGCGGCATGCGCCGGACGCGGGCACGACGATTGAGGACGGATGGATTGTGTCTCGCGCGGCGCACGAGGTCACGCCGCTCGTGCCGATGTCGGCCATTCATCTCATCGGTCCGCATCTGGTCGACGATGTGATGGCGGCGGCCACGGTGGGTGCGATTACTGGCGCCAGCCGCGAGGCGATGACGGCGGCGGTCGAGGGTTTTCGCGGTCTGGCGCACGCGATGGAAGTCGTCGACGCGCCGGGCCACGTCAGGTTCGTGAACGACTCGAAGGCGACGAACGTCGATGCGGCGCTCAAGTCGATCGAGAGCTTCGAGCGCGGGCTGGTCGTGATCATGGGCGGTCAGTTCAAGGGCGGCGATCTCCGGGTGTTGCGTGAGCCGCTTCGCGCGCGCGCGACGGCGGTGGTGGCCATCGGCGAGGCGACGCCGCTCCTGCACGAAGTGCTTGGAGATGTCGTGACGATTCGTGACGGGACGTTGATGGACGATGCGGTGAGGACGGCGCGCGATTTGGCGCCGCCGGGCGGTGTCGTGTTGCTCGCGCCCGCGTGCGCGAGCTTCGACATGTTCCGCGACTACGCGGATCGTGGCGATCGGTTCAGGGCGGCGGTGCGGAATCTGGCGTAGGTCATGGGTGACGGCCGCGCCGTTCTAGCGATGAGCGGTCGTCAGTTGGTCATTCGCGATGAAGGATTGGCTGCTGGGAAAGCAGGCTACCCCGGCCTGCGAAGCTGGTGCCTCCATCCAATGGCCAACTGACGACCGCTGATCGCTACAAACAGTATGTCGGCCGTTTCCGGGAAAGCTTTATAGGCTGCGATGGCAAGAAAACTTAAATCCGATCAGACGCTGTTCACCGCCACCATTCTGCTGGTGTGCCTGAGCGTCGTCATGGTCTATAGCGCGTCGGCGGCCGTCGCCATGGAGCGCTATCAGCAGCCCTATTTCTTCCTGACCAAGCAGATCATGTGGGCCACGCTGGGGCTGGCGCTGCTGTGGGCCGTCATGCGCGTCGACTACCGGCACTACCGCGAGCCGGTGTTCATCTGGTCGTGTCTGGCCGTGGTGACGCTCTGTCTGGTGGCCGTGTTGTTTTCGGCGCCCGTCAACAGCGCGCGCCGCTGGTTCAGCGTCGGCGGACTCGGCGTCCAGCCGTCGGAGCTTGCGAAGCTGGCGGCCATCTTCTTCATCGCGTCGATGCTCGAACGGCGGCGCGACCGCATCAACGAGCTGGGATATGCGGTGCTGCCGATTGGCCTTGTCGTCGGCGTGCTGGTGGGACTGATCTTGCTCGAACCCGACTTCGGCACGTCGATGTCGCTGGCGATCATCGCGGCGGTGATGATCTTTGCCGCCGGGCTGAACTACACGTACATCGTCGGCGCGCTGCTGGCGCTGCTGCCAGCCGTGGCGTACATCGCGATGGGCGCCGCGTACCGGCGCCGCCGGCTGCTGACGTTTCTCAATCCTTGGGAAGATCCGCTCGGCGACGGATTCCAGATCATTCAGTCGCTCATCGCGGTCGGCACTGGCGGCATGAGCGGCAAAGGGCTCATGAACGGCGTGCAGAAGCTGTTCTACCTGCCGGAGCCGCACACCGATTTCATTTTTGCCGTGATTGCCGAAGAGCTCGGACTGATTGGCGCTACGTTGGTGTTGATCTGCTTCATTGTCATCGCGTGGCGCGGTCTGCGCGTCGCGCTGCGCGCGCCGGATACGTTCGGCGCGTTTCTGGCGCTCGGGTTGACGACGATGGTCGCGGTGCAGGCGTTCGTCAACATGAGCGTGGTGCTCGGGTTGATGCCGACGAAAGGGATTCCGTTGCCCTTTGTCAGCAACGGCGGATCGTCGTTGCTCATCAACATGATCGGCATGGGTGTGCTGCTAAACGTGTCGCAGCACGTGTCGTCAGAAGGATGACGGAGAGCGATGAGCACCGAGGGACTGCGCGTGGTGATTGCCGGTGGTGGCACCGGCGGGCACCTGTTCCCAGGGATTGCCGTCGCGCGCGAACTGCTCGCGCGGTGTCCGAACGCGGTGGTGACGTTTGCGGGGACGGCGCAGGGGATCGAGGCGCGTGTGATTCCGAAAGAAGGGTTCACGCTCGACACGATTCGCAGCAGCGGGTTGAAGGGCAAGTCGCTCACGGCGCTGGCGCGCGGTGTTGGCCTCTTGCCGCTCGGGTTGGCGGACGCCTGGCGCATCGTGTCGAACCGGCGGCCGCACCTCGTGGTTGGCGTCGGCGGGTACAGCTCGGGGCCGGTCGTCATGGCCGCGGCGCTACGTCATGTGCCGACGCTGTTGCTCGAACAGAACGCCGTGCCGGGATTGACCAATCGCCTGTTGGCGCGCGTGGTTGGCGCCGCGGCGGTGACGTTCGAATCGACAGCCGGATTTTTTGGAGGCAAGGCGTTCGTGAGTGGCAATCCGGTCCGGCCCGAGTTCGTGGCGGTCGGCAACGAACGGTACGCGAGGGTGCATGAACAGGACGCGGCAGCCGAGGAGACGAAGGTGCTCGTCTTTGGCGGGTCTCAGGGCGCGCACGCGATCAACATGGCGATGGTAGAAGCGGCGCCCGTGCTGGCGCGTCAGCCGCAACTTCGTCTTACGCATCAGACGGGAGAACGTGATGTGGAGATGGTGCGCGCGGCGTATCGAGAGGCGGGGCTGACAGCGGCCGTCGAGCCGTTTCTCTACGACATGTCCCGTCGCATCGCGGACGCCGATCTGATCGTCTGTCGCGGTGGCGCGACGACGCTCGCCGAGATCACCGCGGCGGCGCGACCGGCGATCGTGATCCCGTTGCCGACGGCAACCGACGATCACCAGCGCAAGAACGCGGAAGTGCTCGAAGCGAACGGCGCGGCCGACGTGTTGTTGCAGAAGGAGGCCACCGGCGCGGTGCTGGCGGAACGGATCGAACGGCTTCTGTCCGATCCGTCGCGGCGCGCCGAGATGGCTGACGCGGCCCGGCGGCTGGCGCGGCCGGATGCGGCGCGCGTCATCGTCGATCGCGCGTTGGCGATGGCGGGGACGCGCGGATGACCGCGCGGTGAGCAGGGTGCGGTGTTAGGGAAGACGCGGCGGATTCATTTCGTCGGGGTCGGCGGCAGCGGCATGAGCGGGATTGCCGAACTGCTCGCCAACCTCGGGTACATCGTGAGCGGCAGCGACGAGCGCGCGTCTGAGGCGACGGCGCGGCTCGCGTCGCTCGGTGTGCAGGTGCGCATCGGGCACGACGCCTCGCATGTCGTGGACGCCGATGTCGTGGTGGTGTCGACGGCAGTGAAGCGGTCGAACCCGGAAGTGATGGCGGCTGTCGCGTGCGGGATTCCGGTGATTCCGCGCGCCGAGATGTTGGCGGAGCTGATGCGTTTACGCTACGCGATTGCGGTCGCGGGCGCGCACGGCAAAACGACGACGACCTCGATGATCGCGCTGGCGCTGGAACGCGCCGGCCTCGATCCGACGGCGGTGATTGGTGGACGGCTGAGCGCGTTTGGCAGTAACGCCAGGCTGGGCCGCGGCGAGTTGATGGTGGCAGAAGCAGACGAGAGCGACCGGTCGTTCCTGAAACTGTTTCCGACGATTGCGGTGATGACGAACATCGACCACGAACATCTTGAGAGCTACGGCAGCTTCGGCGATCTCCAGCAGGCGTTTGTCGACTTTGCCAACAAGGTCCCGTTCTACGGCGCCGTGGTGTGCTGTGTCGACAACCCGCACGTCGCGGAGATCCTGCCGCGCATCACCCGTCAGGTGCGAACCTACGGCATCGAGAACGCGACTGCCGACATCACGGCCACCGATGTCGAACTTGGTCCCTT
>JAISPN010000195.1 GCA_031274845.1 Acidobacteriaceae bacterium | reverse complement strand
CCGTACCTGCTGGAGGCGATCGATGTGCTCAGTCACCTGCTCGAGCGGATGGAAGATCACATGTACAAGAAAACGCCCCAAATGCGTTCTTTACGAAGTTGGTGATCTCGGTAGCGAATTCGCTCTGACGGCGGGGCTAAAGTCGTACTCTGCTCGTGTAGACTGTTACTCAATCCATCCTCACCTCTCCTCAATTACCTTTTCGAGCCACCTGACACGCGGGATTCGCACACACGCACGGAGCACCGAGTAGATGACGCAGAAGACGCCGGACACTGAGCGTGCCCCCCGCGCTGAAGGAGACGTGAGCGCAAAAGCCCACGGCGGTCCCCCCGCCAATGGACGCAAGGCAGGCGGCGCCACCGCCGACGCCAATCTCATGGCGCTCGCCTATGCGGACGCCGAGACCGTCTTGCGTGAACTGGACACCAATCCTCTCGGGCTCACCGACGAGGAGGTGAAAGTCCGCCGCCTTCGCTACGGTCGAAACGAGGTCGCCCACGAGAAGCCGCCCACGTGGTACGCGGAGCTTGGCCGCGCGTTCGCGAACCCCTTCAACTTTCTGCTGACGGCTCTTGCCATCGTCTCGGGCGTCACCGGCGACCACGAAGCGATGACCGTCATCGGCGTCATGGTCGTGTTCAGCACCGGCCTCCGCTTCGTGCAGGAATATCGATCCAACAAGTCGGCGCAGGCGCTTCGCGCGCTGGTGCGGACGAGCACCGCCGTGGAACGTGACGGCGACGAGTTCGATCCCACGACAGGGCCCGCGGTGCGCCGGCGCGAACTCCCGATGGACGAGCTCGTCCCCGGCGACATCGTGTATCTCTCCGCCGGCGACATGATCCCGGCGGACGTGCGCCTCATCACCGCCAAGGATCTGTTCGTGGGTCAGGCCGCGCTCACCGGCGAAGCCTTACCCGTCGAAAAGCTCGATCACGCGGTGCGGCCTGAAACCACGCCGTCGCTCACCGAGCTCCCGACGATCTGTTTCATGGGCACGAACGTCGTGAGCGGCACCGCGACCAGCGTGGTCGTCGCCACAGGCGGCAACACGAGCTTCGGACGCATGGCCAAGGGGCTCGTGGGCCGGCGCGCGGAAACCGCGTTCGATGTCGGCGTCAGCAAGGTGAGCTGGCTGTTCATCCGGTTCATCGCCGTGATGGTGCCGATCGTGTTCCTCATCAATGGGCTCAGCAAAGGGAACTGGCTCGAAGCATTTCTCTTCGGCCTCGCCGTCGCCGTTGGGCTGACCCCGGAAATGCTTCCGATGATCGTCACCACCAACCTCGCCAAGGGCGCGGTGACGATGGCCCGGCACAAGACGGTCGTCAAGCGGCTCAACGCGATCCAGAACTTCGGCGCCATGGACGTGTTGTGCACCGACAAGACAGGCACGCTTACGCAAGACAAAGTCGTGCTCGAGCGGCATGTCAATGTCGCAGGCGAGGAAGACGACGAAGTGCTCGCCCTTGCGTACCTCAACAGTTTCTATCAGACAGGGTTAAAGAACTTACTCGACATCGCGGTGCTCGAACATGGAGAAATCCACAAGGAGTTGTCGATCGATCATGCCTACGGCAAGGTTGACGAGATCCCGTTCGACTTCACACGCCGACGCATGTCTGTCGTCGTCGACCATGAGCACCGCAATCATCACTTGATCTGTAAAGGCGCCGCCGAGGAAGTCCTGGCCATCTGTAAGTCGATTCGGGATTTCGTGCCGGATATCGACAACCCGACCAATGTCGTCGACCTCGACGAGCAGCGGCGCGCCGAGGCGTACGAACTCGTCACGCGGATGAACGAGGACGGATTTCGCGTCGTCGCCGTGGCGTACCGGGAGTTCCCCATCACGCACGGCCCCTATTCCGTGGCCGATGAATCAGAGCTGACGCTCGCAGGCTTTGTCGGATTCCTTGATCCGCCCAAGGAAAGCGCGGCGCCCGCGCTCAAGGCGCTCGCCGCGCACGGCGTGGCCGTCAAAATCCTCACGGGCGACAACGACCTCGTCACGCGCAAGATCTGTCGAGACGTCGGCCTCAACGCCGAACGTGTCGTCCTCGGCAGCGAACTGCAGGATCTCGACGATGCCGCGCTGGGCGAAATGGCGACGACGCACTCGGTCTTTGCCAAGCTCACGCCAGAACACAAAACACGCATCGTCAGCGCCCTCAAGGCACGCGGGCATACCGTCGGCTTCCTCGGCGACGGCATCAACGACGCGGGCGCGCTGCGCGAAGCCGACGTCGGCGTGTCAGTGGATTCCGCGGTCGACATCGCGAAGGAATCCGCCGACATCATCCTCCTCGAAAAGAGCCTGCTCGTCCTCGAAGAAGGCGTCATCGAGGGACGGCGCACGTTCGGCAACACGATCAAGTACATCAAGATGACGGCGAGCTCGAACTTCGGGAATGTGTTCAGCGTGCTGGTGGCGAGCGCATTTTTGCCGTTCCTGCCAATGCTCCCGATCCAGTTGCTCACGAACAATCTGCTCTACGATCTGTCGCAGACCTCCATCCCGTGGGACGACATGGATGCTGAGTATCTGACCGTGCCACGCCAATGGCGCGCCGACGATATCGGGCGGTTCATGGCGTTCATCGGCCCGATTAGCTCCATCTTCGATATCGCCACCTTCCTGCTGATGTGGTATGTGTTCGGCGCGAATAACCATGACCGGCAGTCGCTCTTCCAGTCAGGCTGGTTCATCGAATCGCTCCTGACGCAAACGCTGATCGTCCACATGATCCGCACGGCAAAGGTGCCGTTCCTCCAGAGCCGCGCGGCGTGGCCGGTGTTGTTACTCACCAGCGCCATCATGGCATGCGGCCTCGCGCTCCCCTTCATGCCGGTGGCGGAGAAGCTCAAAATGTCCGCGCTCCCGGGGAGCTATTTCATCTGGCTGACGGCAATTCTCCTCAGTTACTCGGTGCTCACACAGGCCGTCAAGAACTGGTATATCCGCCGATTCGGCACATGGCTGTAATGCGGATAACCGCATCACCGCGGTCTCTGTAGACGATGCACACGCCGCCACGCCTCACCCTCCCGAGGCGTGGCATCAATGAGCTTCCGCAGGTGGTGTACGGGAGTTAGCGCGGCAGGTGGATCGCGCAACGTAAAGAGCGTACACACGGGCGCGCAGACGCTCGTGAACTGCAGGCTCATCAACAAGCCCACCGACGTTAAATGGGAGTTCCCTTCTCGCGCCGTGCAAGTACATTTCGCGGTGCGCGCCACCTGACGACTCACGCGTCAATAGCGACCGATGACGTCGCACTCGGTGTGCCCCGGCACGGTCATGATGTGCCTATTGTGTGCCCACAAAGAAAAAGCCTCGCCAGGAGCGAGGCTATAAGTTGTTGATTTTATTGGTCGGGATGGCGGGATTCGAACCCACGACCCCTTGACCCCCAGTCAAGTGCGCTACCAGGCTGCGCTACATCCCGACGTACTCTTCGGTGCCGCATGGTGACTGCGGCGGACGGCATAACGGCTGCGAGTGCTTCCGGATGCTGGGGGCATCCGCTCAAGAGCCGACTGAATATTCTACGCTGATCGTTTCTTTCGAGGCGAGGCCACCGGCTTCTTCGCCGTGGCGCGGGACATCTCCGGACCGGAGAAAAGGTCGGCCTGCGGAGCGCTCAACATCTCGAGAATCGCCACGAGCCCTCGCTTCACTTCTGTGAGCCGCTCGCGCGCGTGGGCGCCCAGCAGGTCGTCAATCACCGGCGCATCGGCAGCCACCGGCGCTGACGTTTCTTCGAGTTTTCGTCGCGCGCCGGCAAGCGTGAGCCCTTCGACAAGCAGCAGATGCTTGATCCGCAGCACCTGCTCGACATCCTCACGCCGGTACACACGCGGTCCGCCCGCAGTTTTCGCGACGCCAAGGTCATGGAACTCGGATTCCCACGACCGCAGCACGTACGGCTGCACTTTGGCAAGTTCGCACACCTCGGCTGCCTTGAACAGCGCGCGTTTGGGGATCTCGATGTCGCCGCCTGATGTATTCATCACTGCTCGAAAATCGCGAGAAGTATAACACCGCCAATCATTTGGCGCGGCGACGGACCTGCACTCTGATTGGCGTCCCTTCAAAGCCGAACTGTTCGCGCAGCTTGTTCACCAGAAACCGCTCGTACGAAAAATGAAATGTCGTCGCCACGTTGGTGAAGAAAACAAAGGACGGCGGCGCGACGCCAATCTGCGCGCAGTACATGATGCGCACGCGCCGACGCCCCGGACTGACCGGTGGATTCGACGCCGTGATCTCCTCGACCACCTTGTTGAGCCGCGGCGTCGGAATCCGCTGTCGACGAGCCGCAATCACGCGATCGATCGTTTCGAGCACCTTCGGCGACCGCTCGCCGGTCAGCGCCGAAATGTGGAGGATCGGCGCGTAATCGAGAAACTTCATCTTGCGGCGCAGTTCGGCGTCGAACGTCTTCACGAAGTTCGGGTCCTGACTCTTCACCAGATCCCACTTGTTCGCCACGATCACCACGCCGCGCCCCGCGCGATCTGCTTCCCCGCCAATGGCCGCATCCTGATCGGTCGGCCCTTCACGCGAGTCGATGACCAGCGCCACGACGTCGGCGTGGAAAATCGCTTCCTTGGCGCCGGCAACGCTCACCATCTCCACCTTGCCGCCACCGCGAATCCGCCCGGGACGCCGCATCCCCGCCGTGTCGACGACCTTGAACTTGCGGTGATGCCAGGTCAGCGTCGCATCAATGGCGTCCCTCGTCGTGCCGGGAAGGTCGCTGACAAGCACGCGGTCCCGCTTGAGCAACCGGTTGAGGAGCGAGGACTTGCCCACATTCGGCCGTCCGATGATGGCAATCGTCGCCTCCTCGTCCTTCGGCGCGGCCTCCGCTTGGTCCTCGGCAGGCGCCAATCGGCGGCTCCCGAGCCGCGCCACCACCTGATCGAGCAGATCGCCGACGCCCTGTCCATGCTCCGCTGATATCTCGATAACCGGCTCAAATCCAAGTTGATAAAAATCTGTGACGCCGGCCTGCGCCCGCCGGTCGTCCGTCTTGTTGACGGCAAGCACGACCGGAAGGCTGGTCTGCCGGAGCTCCTGCGCAATGGTTTCGTCGCCGCCAACCAACCCTTCGCGGCCGTCGACGACAAAGATGAGCAGGTCCGCGCCGGTGATAGCGCGCTTCCCTTGCACGACGACAAGCTCGTGGAGCGGGTCCTCGCTCGCGCCGTAAAGGCCGCCGGTATCCGACAGGGTGAAGTCGACGCCGCTCCACGACGCCCCCACCGACAGGGCGTCGCGCGTCGTCCCGGCCAGCGGCGCCACGATGGCGCGACGCGACCCGATGATGCGATTGAACAAGGTGGACTTCCCTACGTTTGGGCGTCCGACGAGGACGACTGACGGCAATTTTTCTGGCATCTTCAGAGGTGGCTCAGGATTCACTTAGCCGTCGCATTGACAGCGTAAGTATCACAATCTATGATGTTTACGCGCGCTCAGGAGTCCCTAAGCCAATGATCAAGGTCGACATCGTCAACGAAGTATCCAAGATCGCCGACATCACCAAGGTCAAGGCCGAGGTGGCGGTCGATGCGGTGTTCGATGCGATGCGCATCTCGATGCAGCGCGGTGAACGCATCGAGCTTCGCGGCTTTGGCGTCTTCCAGGTGAAACCCAGAAAGCGCGGTATCGGACGCAACCCACGCACTGGCAAAGAGGTCCGCATCCCACCCGGCCGAACCATCCGCTTCAAGCCGGGCAAAGACCTCCAGAACATCGGATAATCGATTCGGTTGGACTCCCTCCACAATACTTCCGTCCCCACGTCGGCCGACGACATCTGGCAGCCGCCCCCCAAGTTTCAGGACCGGCGCTGGGTCCATTTGGCGCTGTTTCTCGCCACGATTGCGACAACCACACTCTCGGGTGTGGGCCACTATCTATCGTTTGCGAGTGATTTCGGCCTGCGCGACGTGCCGCTGACCACCTGGCAGGCGATCGCGCACGGTCTATGGTACAGCGGGACGATTCTCGCCATCCTCGGGTGCCATGAACTCGGGCACTACTTCGCCTGCCGCTACTACAATATCGACGCGTCGCTCCCCTACTTTTTGCCCATGGTGCTGATTCCGACCGGCACCTTTGGCGCGTTCATCCGGATTCGCGAGCCGATCCCCAGTAAACGCATGCTCTTCGACATCGGCATCGCCGGGCCGATTGCCGGATTCGTGGTGGCCGTCCCCGCGCTGTTCATCGGGCTGGCGATGTCGCGCATCGTCACCGCCGGAGCCCCGCTGGACGGCGGCGTCTAGCTGACGGGGCCTGCGCTCCTCTTCTAGAGCGCCGCGCAGGAGGGACACGCGCTCGGCACCCGTGACGTGTAGTTGCAGTACTGACCGCGC
>JAISPN010000182.1 GCA_031274845.1 Acidobacteriaceae bacterium | reverse complement strand
TCGCCCATCATCGCCGCGCCCTGATGTCCTGATTGTCGGGGCGGGCGCGGCTGGCCTCGCCACCGCGATCTTCACGCGTCAACTGAATCCCTCGATATCGGTCACGCTGCTCGACGGTTCGGCGCGTCCCGGCGCCAAGATCCTCGTGAGCGGCGGCAGCCGCTGCAACGTCACCAACGTCCACGTCTCCGAGCGTGACTACTGGGGCGGACATCCCGCGTTCATCAGGCGCGTCCTGCGCGCGCTCACGGTGCCGGACACGGTCGCCGCATTCGCGCGGCTCGGCGTCACGCTGCACGAAGAGCACGACGGCAAACTCTTTCCCGACAGCAACCGCTCGCGCGATGTCCTGAACGCGCTGCTCGGCGAATGTCAGCGGCTTGGCGTCACACTGCTCGGCAGCCACCTTGTGACGGCGGTCGCGCGTCACGATGACGGCTTCTCCGTCCACACATCAGCCACAGTCCTGCACGCACGCCGCCTCGTCCTCGCGACGGGGGGACGCGCGCTGCCCAAAAGCGGCAGCGACGGCGCTGGCTACGCGTTCGCACGCGCGCTCGGCCACACGATCGTCCCGACGACGCCCGCGCTCGCACCGCTTGTACTTGATCGCAACGACAACGTGCACCGGCATCTGAGCGGCGTCTCCCACGACGCCGAACTGACGCTCTGGGTGGACGGCAAGAGCGTGATCCGTCTCAGCGGCGCGCTGCTCTGGACGCACTTCGGCATGAGCGGCCCCGTCGCGCTGAACATGTCGCGGCACTGGGCGCGCGCGCAACTGGGCGGGCGGGCGCCCACGCTCACCGTCAATGTGTGCCCGGGCCGCACCTTCGACGCGGTCGATCGCTGGCTCGTCGAATCAGCCGCCGCGCGGCCACGCGCCTCGCTCGTCACGCTGCTCGACACCGTGCTGCCGGCGTCTGTCGCCACAGCGATGACTGAACAGGCCGGCGTTACTGGCAGCCACATCGGCGCACAGCTTTCGCGAGACGCGCGACGCTCTCTCGTCCACACGCTCACCGCATGGCAGGCGCCGGTGACCGGCACGCGCGGATACACGTATGCAGAGGCGACGGCTGGCGGTGTCGCGGTCGATGACATCGACGCTGGAACGATGGAATCGAAAATCTGTCGAGGACTCTACCTTGTGGGCGAAGTCCTGGATGTGGATGGACGGCTTGGCGGGTTCAACTTTCAGTGGGCCTGGTCGAGTGCGCGCGCAGCGGCCCGCGCACTCTCCCAATGAGGAACCGACACGAACCTAGCTTTCGTCGGCGTCCTTGGCTTTCGCCACCTTCGCCTTGGTTGCACGCTTGCGCGGCGCCTTGTTCGGCGCCGGCTCGTTACTCGACTGCAACTGCACAAGACGGGTGGCAAAGGTGCGACGGCCATGTTCGTCGAACTCGATCACCGTGTGGTGTTCGTTGACTTCGACGAGCGTGCCGGTCCCGTATGTGGCCTGAACCACCCGGTCGCCTTTACTCCAGTTCTTCATCGGCTACCACCGAGGTTCGCGGCGGCCGTTGCCCTGCGATCCACGGTTGCCACCATACCCGCCGCCCCCGCCGAATCCGCCTTCCGGCTTGGGTCGCGCTTCGTTGACCGTGAGCGCCCGGCCGCCCATCTGATACTGGTTGAACTCGGAGGCGGCTCTCTGCGCTTCCTCGTCTGTCGCCATCTCAACGAACGCAAAGCCCCGCGCGCGGCCCGTCGCCGCGTCACGCATCACACGCACCGAATCGACATTCCCGGCGCGGCTGAAAAGCTCCTGCAGTTCGGTTTCTCCCGCGGAGTAAGGCAGATTCCCGACGTACAACCTGCGACCCATACTAGCTCCTTGCTGAAAGGTGGACGACTCGACGGCTACGTGGGCATTCAGGGAGTACGATGCGGACTGTCTGTCTCGATCGGCTCTCGGCACAGGCGAAGCAGGCGGGGCGGACCACCGGAAGGGCGTAGTCTAGCACAGGGCCAGCAATAACAGGTGACGCGCACATTAATCTTACCCAGTCAGCGTGCCTGCCCGCATGCGCTCGATGCGGGTCGCCGTCTCTTTGGCAAAGTCCTCGTCATGGGTGACGACAACGAGCGTTCGCTGGCTTCCTGCCAGTGACCGCAAGAGCGTCGACAGCTCCATCCGTCGCGCGGGATCGAGAGACGCCGTTGGTTCGTCCATCAGCAGCAGCGCCGGGTCTGTCGCCAGCGCTCGCGCGATGGCGACGCGCTGCGCTTCTCCTCCGGAGAGTTCGCGCGGCAACGCATGCGCGCGATGCGCGACGCCAAGTTCCTCGAGCAGTTCGCGGCTACGCCGATCGGCGTCGGCAGGCGCCACGCCGTGGACGTAAATCGGCGCGAGCGAGACATTTTGCAGCGCCGTCAGATGCTCGAACAGACAGTGGAACTGAAACACCATGCCGACCTTGCGCCGAAGTCGGCGGAGCATCTCCGCGGACGGCGTGCCGCACGCGATCGTCACGCCGTCCATGACGATCGCGCCGCGCTCGAACGGCTCAAGGCCCGCCATCGCGCGCAGCAGCGTCGTCTTGCCCGATCCCGACTCGCCCATCAACGCGACGACCTCGCCAGGCGACGCTTGCAGCGACACGCCGGCAAGAATCGGCCGCGCGCCTCGCGAGAGGTACACGTCTTTGATGTCGCACGCGAGTTCGCTCATTGGGTGGGCGCCTTCCAGCGCTGCTCGAACCGCCGCGCCAGCGCGGAGAGCGGCAGCGACATGGCGAGATACAGACCGGCGCACAGAAAACCGGGAATGACCCAGCTTCCAAGGTTGGTGGCAAAAATCTGCGTCTGCTTCGTGAGCTCGACGACGGTGAGGACGGAGACGAGCGCCGAATCCTTGAGCAGCGCGACGAAGTCGTTCGTCATCGGCGGCAGCGCCAGCCGGAAGGCCTGCGGACCGCGAATGAGCCACAGAATCTGCCGCTCGGAGAAGCCAAGCGTGCGTGCCGCTTCGAGCTGACCCGGCGAAATCGATTCGAGCGCGCCGCGATAGATCTCGCTTTCGTACGCGCCGTAGTTGAGCGCGAGGCCAAGCAGCGCCGCCACAAACGCTGGCAACTTCACGGCAGACGCGATCCCGTAATAGAGCACGAAGAGCTGCAACAGAATCGGCGTGCCGCGCATCAGCTCGACATAGCCCGTCAGCAGCCAGCGTAGCGGCGCGCTGCCGTAGACGCGACCGCTGGCGATGAGCACGCCGACCGTCACCGCCAGCAGCATCGCCACGCACGAGAGCACGATCGTAATGAGGGAAGCGCGCAGCAGGGCGGGCAGGTAGCGCTTCGTCGCCGCCCACTTCGTCAGTGTCGCCGATGCTTCAATCAGATCGACGCCAGTTATCGGCGCGACCTCTTCGCGCGCCAGCACCCGGCGGTACAACGCCGCCTGATCGTCGGACCAGAGCTCCCACTTTCTGAAGATCGCTTCAAGCGCGCCGTCGCGCATCGCCCCGCGAAGCACCTCGTCGACCCGATCGCGAAGCGCGGCGTTGGCCGTCGAGAGCACGCCGACATAATGGCTCGTCGCAATGCTCTCCGGCTGAATCGCAAACCCGCTGATAGTCCGCTTGCGCCGCTCGGCCAGCACGTTATCGAGCAGCACGGCATCCACG
This sequence comes from Acidobacteriaceae bacterium, assembly GCA_031274845.1. GTDB lineage: Bacteria > Acidobacteriota > Vicinamibacteria > Vicinamibacterales > CAVVIG01 > CADEEX01. Next base: position 7,521 of record JAISPN010000182.1, on the reverse strand, counting down.
CGGCCGAGCACCAGATCCTGATACGGGTGCACATCGTCTTCGTAGGGAACGACGACAAGACCCAGTTGCGGCTGCGCCTTGAGCAGGATGTCGTAGGCGATCGTACCACCGAGCGTGCCGACGCGACGGCCAGCGAGATCCTGCAAGGTGCGATAACGGCCAGCATCCGCGTCGCGGACGCTCAACACTTCTCGGAACTCGTAGTACGGCACGGTCACCGACAGCGTCGCGCGATGCGCCGGTGTGTCTTCGATGCCACCCATCCCGATCTCGGCATCGCCACGCGCAATGGACTGATCGATCGACGAAAACTCAATCAGGACGAATTTCGGCGCGAGATGAAGTCCGCGGGCGATGAGCTCCGCGATCTCGACGTCGAAGCCAATGAGCGCCTCCGGATTCGTTGGGCTCGCCTCCACGTAGGGCGCGCCCCCTTCAGGGTCGCCGGCCCAGCGAAAGACGCGCGGGTCCTGCGCGCGCAGCACTGACGGCGCGGCCACGATGAGGGCAGCAACGAGCGCCGCCAGAACGGAACATCGACGCATGTGAGCGGTGCCCGCTTTGTATCAGATGATGCGCACTCACTACAATGCGTCGATGCGCATCGCTCTCGGCTCCGAGCGTCTTCTCGACACCACCACACTCGACGGAACCACCGTCGGGATCGTCTGCAATCCTGCGTCTGTCGATCACGACTTCCGGCACATCGTCGATCGGCTGACGATGCGCGCGAAAACACGCGTCGGCGCGATCTTCGGACCGCAGCATGGGTTCCACTCCGACGTGCAGGAGAACATGATTGAAACCGGCCATGCCAGCGACGCCGAGCGCAAGGTGCCGATCTACTCGCTCTACAGCGACACACGGAAGCCGACGCCCGAGATGCTTCGCGGTCTGGATGTGCTCGTCATCGATCTGCAGGATGTCGGCACGCGCATCTACACCTACATCTACACGATGGCGTATTGCCTCGTCGCGGCGCGAGAGCAGGGGCTCAAAGTGATCGTCTGCGATCGACCCAATCCGATCGGCGGCGTCGCCGTCGAAGGACCGATGCTCGCGCGTGGATTCGAATCGTTCGTCGGGCTCTACCCGATTCCGATGCGGCACGGGATGACGATCGGCGAGCTGGCGCGTCTCTTCAACGACCACTTCGGCATCGGCGCCGATCTGGACGTCGTGCCGATGTCTGGCTGGCAGCGCGAGATGTATCACGACACCTCCGGCGCGCCGTGGGTGATGCCGTCACCCAATATGCCGACGCTCGATTCGGCCATCGTCTATCCAGGCACGGTGCTGTTCGAGGGGACCAACGTCTCGGAAGGACGTGGAACGACGCGGCCGTTTGAACTCATCGGCGCGCCGTGGGTGATGGCTGATCGCTTTGCCGCCGCGCTCAACCGGCGCAACGCGCCGGGCGTCGTCTTCCGTCCGACGGTGTTCGAACCGACGTTTCACAAACACGCCAAAACCTCGTGCGGCGGCTGTCAGCTTCACGTCACGGATCGCCAGACGTTCAAGCCAGTATTGAGCGCAGTCCTTCTGACCGAAGCGTTCCTCGACGCTGGGCCTGATGCGTTCGGCTGGCGTGAACCGCCTTACGAGTACGAATACGAGAAGCTGCCGTTCGACATCCTCGCCGGCACCGACGAGACTCGCCGTCAACTCGAACGCGGGATGAAAGCGGAAGCGATCGCGCAGTCGTGGGAGGCATCGGTCGAGGAGTTCCAGAAGGTCCGCACGGACTTCCTGCTGTACTAATCGCGAGAGACCTTACCCTCTGGTTTTCGCGATCCCCGGCGCCGCCGCCTCCTGCGCCGTCCCCGGCTGGAGGTGGTGTGCTGTCAGGTGATCGCGCAACAGCTCGAACGCTTGTTGCGGCGTATCCACGTAGTTCAGAAGCGCGAGATCTTTTTCGGCAATGGCGCCCCACTCCGCCAGCGGTTGCAGGTGGAGCACCTGATCCCAGTATTCGCGGCCGTAGAGGATAACCGCCGTGCGCTTCGAGATCTTGTCGGTCTGAACCAGCGTCAGGATTTCAAACAGTTCATCGCACGTCCCAAAGCCGCCGGGAAACACCACGATCGCCGTCGCCAGGTACGCAAACCAGAACTTGCGCATGAAGAAGTAGTGGAACTCGAAGTGCAACCCTTCGGTGATGTAGCGGTTCGGATCCTGCTCGTAGGGCAACCGGATGTTGAGACCGATGGTTTTACCGCCAGCCTCCTTCGCGCCACGGTTCGCCGCCTCCATGATGCCGGGGCCGCCGCCAGACGTGACGACGAATCGATGGTTCTCCGATTTGAGCGACAGACTCCACGTCGTCAGCAGATGCGCCACTTCGCGCGCGTCTTCGTAGTAGCGCGCCCACTCCACCGCTTTCCGTGAGCGCTGCAACTCGGCTTCGTACCCCGCATCCGTCCCACTGGCGCCACGTGACGTGAGCGTCTCAAGCGCGCGCAGCGCGCGATCGCGGCTGCTGACCCGCGCCGACCCGAAGAAGACCACCGTGTCCTGAATGCGCTGCTCGGAGAAACGTTGGTGCGGCTCGAGATATTCGGAGAGAAGTCGAATCGGGCGTCCCTCGGCGCTTTCAATAAACGCCGGGTTCAGGTACGCCAACGGCTGCTGTGACATATAGATCGCACTTTAGCAGATGTCATGCAGGCGCTTTTCACGCCAGGTCACGCCTGTGGACGGGCCGCTCACCAACGGCAACGCGGTGTCCTTTATGAGGAGCGCTGGTCTCGGCGAGCTCGTGCAGGCGTATTTAAAAAAACGAAACACGCGCGGTCGCCGAGCTTCACATAATCACTGGCGCATAGGGCCGGATGCCGCGTTTCACAAACGTCGTCATCACGCGTTTCCGGAGTTCGTTGGCGACGCGTCCGTGCGTGAGCGGCACGGTCTTAAATCGCAACCGAAGCGTGGCGACGTTGTCGGCGAGCGACACGATCCCGCCAAGCTCGATTGGCTCGAGCACCAGCGGGCCCCACGCTGGATCGCGCTGCATCGCTTCACCGATCTCGCGCAGTGTCCCGTTGACGCGATCGAGATTCTCGTTATAAGCCACCCGCACATCGACGACCGCGTACGAGTACTGCTTGCTGAGATTCGCCAGCGAGCTGACCGTGCCGTTGGGAAACATGTGAACGGCACCTTCCCCGTCGCGCACCACGATCGTACGCAGGTTGACCTGCTCGATGGTGCCGGTGATGTCGTTGACCCGCGCGGAATCGCCGACGCGCACCTGATCTTCAAGGATGAGAAAAAACCCGGAGATCACATCCCGCACCAGATTCTGCGCGCCAAAGCCGATCGCCAGCCCCGCGATGCCAGCGCCGGTCAGCACCGGCATCACATCGATCGACAGCTCGCGCAGCAGCATCATCCCCAGAACCGACCAGATCAGCACGGCCACGAGGCGCTCTAAAATCCCGGCGATCGTGCTCGCGCGCCGCTGCGTTTCGGCGTCTGCTTCCCCGTGAGTATGACCGTGGCCGACATGGTGCCGCACGCGGCCGATGGCCATGACCGCAGCGCGGCGGACGACCACCGCGGCAACGAAGATGACGAGAATGCGTACGCCGTGGGTCAACACCCAGTCGACGATGAGGCGCAGTTCCCAGGGCTGAGTGAAGTCGTCGAACATGTTCTCTTAGAACCGCTGCAGCTTGAGGTAGTTGGCGTCGACCCGGCCACGATCGGGATGAATGCTGACGAGAACGACGATCGCGCCAGCCTTCACGAGCTTGCGTTCGATGAGCGTCCGCCCGACAAACGTCCCGACATCGTCGACGCGGTCCACCAGTGTCGCGGTGAGCGGAAAGATCCCCCAGTTCAACGTGAGCTGACGCGCCAGCGCCGACGTATCGGTCGTGGCAATCACCGGCACGCGCGGCCTGAACGCCGACAGACGCCGCGCCGTGTGACCGCCGCGCGTGACGGCAATAATCGCTTCGGCGTTGCCCTGCTCGGCCAGCGTCACCGCGGCCTGACAGATGGCATCGACGTGATCCCGCGCTGGCGACGACGGCGACACCGCGCGAGTGGCGACGCCAAACGATTCGGCGTCGCGAATGATGCGATCGAGCGTTTCCACCGAGCGGACCGGATACGCCCCGGACGCCGTCTCGCCCGCAAGCATGATGGCGTCCACGCTCTCGTCGACGGCGTTGGCCGCATCGCTGACTTCCGCGCGGGTCGGACGTCCTTCGATCGTCATCGACTCGAGCACCTGCGTCGCCAGAATGACCGGCACGTCTCTGGCACGCGCGTGTCCGATGATCTCCTTTTGCGCGCGTGGCACCTGCTCCAGCGGCATTTCGAGGCCGAGATCGCCACGCGCAATCATCACCGCGTCGCAGTTCGACAGAATCTCGTCCAGATTCTCGACCGCCTTCGGACGTTCGATCTTCGCAATGACCGTCACCTTCGCGCCGGCTTCAGCGATAACCGCGCGCGCGGCCTGCAGATCCGCGGCGCACTGCACGAAGCTGAGCGCGACGAGATCCATCCCGAGCGCTAGCCCGAACCGAAGGTCTTCGATGTCCTTCGGCGTCAGCGCGGATTCCGGAAGCTCGATGCCTGGCGCATTGATGCCTTTGTGCTGACCGAGCACCCCGCCTTCGACCACCTTCGTCACAATTTCCGCGCCGTCCGAGCTCTCGACGAGCAGTTCGATCGTGCCGTCGGAGAGCAACAACCGGTCGCCCGGATGCGCATTCTTCGCCAGCCCCGCAAACGTCGTCGAAATCCGTTCCACGTTGCCGGCGATGTCGCCGGTCGCGATCCGCAGCGTTTCTCCGCGCGTCAGCGTGATCGGCCGGCCGCCTTCGAGCCGGCCGGTGCGGATCTTCGGACCGCCGAGATCCTGCAGGACCGCCACCTCGCGCTTCGCGCGGGCCGACGCCTGACGAATCCGCTGATAGGTGGCCGCGTGTGTCTCGTGGGTGCCGTGCGAGAAGTTGAGACGGAACACATCCGCGCCGGCCGCCAACAACGCGTCGAGCGTCTCATCTGAATCGGACGCAGGCCCGACGGTCGCTATAATTTTTGTTTGTCGCATGGGGTAAGGTTCATTATATGGGTCAGATCGTTCCCGCCGAGATCGAACAGTACCTGCACGGCCTGAATCGCGCTGGCGACGAGATGCTCGAACAGATCGCGCGCGACGGCGCCGCAGCACAGCTCCCACTGGTTGACGCCGAAGTTGGCGCGCTGCTCCGCGTGCTCGCGCACGTAAACGGCGCGCAACGGATTCTTGAAATCGGCACCGCCATCGGATACTCAGGCGTCTGGCTCGCAGGCGCGCTCCCGCCCGGCGGCATGCTGCTCACGATCGAGAAAGATCCCGGCCGCGCCAAAATCGCGCGCGCCAATTTCGCGCGTGCCGGGCTTGCAGGTCGTGTCAACGTCCTCGTCGGCGACGCGGCGCTCCTCATCAACAAAGTGTCTGGCCCCTTCGACCTCATCTTTCAGGACGGCTACAAGCCGCTGTACGTCACGCTGCTCGATAAACTCGTCAACGTACTGCGTCCGGGCGGCATGCTCATCAGCGACAACGTGCTCTGGGACGGCGAAGTGGTGCCCGGCTTTGTCAAGAATCCGTCCAGAAACGCTGACGACACGCGCGCAATCGCCGAATACAACCAGCGGCTGAACGCGCATCCTTCTCTCATCACCGCCACGGTGCCCTTGCGGGACGGCGTGGCTATTTCGGTCAAGCGATTATGACTGTCGAAGCCTGGCTCAAGGCGGCCATCGCCGATGCGGAACGGCGTGGCCTCCCACAACTCACACCGCTCCTCGAAGGGCTTGCGCAATCGATGACGACGCTGCGAAAAGCGTCGTTGACAGAGCGCGCTGGCGGCGAGACCCATGACCGTTGAAGAATTCGCTCGACTCTGGCGAGAGCGGCGCGTCAGCGCGCAAGAAGTCACCGACACGTGTTTGCAGGCAATCGAACGCGACAACCCGCGGCTGAACGCCTTCATCCTCGTCACCGCCGAAGAAGCGCGGCAGCAGGCGCGTATCGCCGACGAGGAACTCGCCTCCGGTCTCGACCGGGGACCACTCCACGGCGTGCCGTTTTCGCTGAAGGATCTCTTCGACGTGGACGGACAGCCGACGACGGCCGCGTCACATGTGCGTGATGGCCACGTCGCCACGAGCGATGCCGCGCTTGTGAACACGCTGCGCCACGCGGGCGCGGTGCTCATCGGCAAAACCAACCTGCACGAGTTCGCGCTAGGCACGACGAACGAAGAATCCGGCTACGGACCAGTACGCAATCCCATCGATCCAGCGCGCGTCTCTGGCGGATCGAGTGGTGGATCGGCCGTGAGCGTTGCGACGGGGATGGCGCTCGCCACACTCGGCACCGATACCGGCGGATCGATTCGTATCCCGGCCGCCGCCTGCGGCATCGTCGGACTCAAGCCGACCTACGACGAGCTCTCGTGCGACGGCGTCGTGCCGCTGTCAAAGACGCTCGACCACGCGGGACCACTCACGCAAACCGTCACGGACGCGGCAATCGTCTATCAGGTCCTACGCGGACTGCCCGCGCAACGGACCATCCACGCACGCGCCGCGAACACGCTTCGTTTGGCCATTCCAACGCCGTACTTTCTGGATGCCATCGAGACAGATGTCCGGCGCTCGTTCGAACAGGCCATCGAACAGTTGCGAGCGGCGGGTGCGACGATCGGCGAGGTCACCATCAACCACGTCGCACTGACGCCAGCGGTCTACGTCATGCTCGCGTTTGGCGATGCCGCGCCGTATCACGCCGTGGCGCTCGATACGATGCCGGAGCGTTACACCGAACCGGTGCGTCTGCGTCTTGAAACCGCGCGCTATGTGCTCGCGGAAGATTACGTCCGCGCGCTCGCAGGGCGGGATCTCTTGCGGCGATCCGTTGACGCCGCGCTCAGCGGCTACGATGCGTTGATACTGCCGACGCTGCCGCTTGTCGCGCCGGCGCTCGGCACAACGACGGTTGAGATCGCCGGACGGCAGGAACCGGTCCGCAATGCCATGCTCCGCCTGACGCAGCTCTTCAACGTCACCGGCCACCCCGCCATCTCGCTGCCGATTGCTCGTTCGTCCACCGGACTGCCGGTCGGCCTTCAGCTCGTCGGGACGCGGATGCAAACCAGCGCGCTCCTCACCCTCGCGCGCACAGTGGAACAGACGCTCGGCGCGCTATCCGCCTGAGGATTCGTCCGCCTCACGCGCCGTGTGACGCGGGTCCACGTCGATGCCGACGGCGCGCATCAACTCAATCGCGTTGCTGCGCGTCACGATGCCGTCGCGCATCCGGTAATCGAAACGCATCACGCCGTCCTCGATGCGATCCTCAAAGTGGACGTTTCTGGCCTTCGCGTCCGGCTCGTTCACGAACTCGGCAAGCGCCAGATCGTGCGTCGTGATGAGACCCACGGCGCCCGCGCCAACAAGCGCGCGCAGAATGGCATCGGCGCCAATCCGGCGGTCCTTCGAATTCGTGCCGTGCAG
>JAISPN010000176.1 GCA_031274845.1 Acidobacteriaceae bacterium | reverse complement strand
GTCGTACGCGAATTCGAACAGCCGAGCACCGCGTCGGTCGTCGCCATCGCGGACATCTCGCCGTCGACGCGCTGCGGCGTGCAGGGCGTCCCGATTGCCGCCGCCATTGCCCGTGCGATTGCGACGATCGGCATGTCGGCGGTGTTCTTTCAAGATCCGTTTGGCCTCATCACCTTCGACGCCGGGTTCACGCACCTCTCGGCGCTCAGGCCCCGCACCGGCAAGCCGCACGTCGTGCACTGTCTCGACGCGTTTCAGCATCAGCGCGGGCTGCAGATGGTGCGGCGTACCGGCAGCATCAGCACGTCGCTGGCGGGATTCGTCCGCCGGCAAACCTTGCTCCCGGTCATCTCCGATTTCCTGTTCGATGATGTCGATCTGGTGATGAAGGAGCTGAGCGAACTCAACGCCACGCACGACGTGTTTGTCGTCGTGATCGACAGCGCCTTTGCCTTCGACCTCCCCGCCGTCTCCGCCGGCTGGATCGAGGTGGTTGACGTTGAAACCGGCCAAGCGCGCACGATTTCCCGAAAGAACTTCAAGCAACTCGCCGCGCGCGCCACAGCCTGGCAAGACGATGTCCGCGCGCGAGCCAAAACATACGACCTCGATGTCGTAACCATCAGCGTAGATCAGGCAGCCACCGACCTCGAGCTGAGCGAGTTCGTGGTCGAACGGCGGCTGCGAAAAACGAAGGCGTGATGATGAACGGATGTATTCAGCGTGTCCTTGCCGTGATCTTTCTGGGCGTGTCCGCCCTCCCTGTTGCCGCGCAGATCCCGGCCGCGCCGGCCGCAGGCACGGTGAACGTCGAGGTCGATCCGATTCGCTGCTGGTGGCGCACCAGCGCCGGGGCCGTGCGCATCGGAGAACAGTTCAACCTCTCGCTCACCTGCGCGGTGCTCGAAAACGATGCGGTGCAGGTGTTCGTCGACGAATCGCGGATGGGACACACGGTCATTCAGTTGTCGCCATTTGAAGTCGTCGACGGTTCGCACCCGGCGGACATGCACGCGGGCGCGCGCCGGTTCTTCCAGTACCAGTACACGCTGCGCATCATCAATCCCGATGTCATCGGACGCGACCTCGGGCTCCCGCCGATGACGCTCCATTACCGGATCAACAGCCGGGTGGCCGGGAACGCCGCCGTCCAGGGACGCGACCTCGTCTACGTCATGCCGCCCCAGTCGGTGCGCGTGCTGTCGATGGTCCCGAACGACGCCAGCGACATTCGTGACGAGCTCGGCGAGAATTTCGCCAACGCCGAGCGCCTGCAGTACCGCGCCAGCGTGCTCGAACTCGTCGCCGCCACCGCCGTCGTGCTTGGCGTGTTGATGGTGCTCGCCGTTCTGGTCCGTTTGGCCCGCGGCAGCCGCGCGCAGACGCCACTCGGCGAACGGCTCCTGCCTGCCTCGTCAATCGTGTCGGCCGCGTGTGGCGAACTGGCCCACGTGCAGCAGGAACGCGAAGGCCAAGGGTGGACCGATGCGCTGGCCGCCCGCGCGCAAACCGCGACGCGGATTGTCGCGGCCTACGCGCTCGGCCGCACGGCCAGCCAACGGCCCAACCCGGCAGATGCGCTGCCTGGTGACGGCGGTCTTGTCGTCCGTCCAACAGCCCGAGGCAAGGCGCGCCTTGTGTCGAGTCCGGTGACCATCGCCGATCTCACACGCGCCGCCAAGCATCCCGAACGCGCCACCGTGCCGGATGCAATCGATCCGCTGTCCGAGGCGCTCACGACGTTTACCAACGCGCAATATGGCCGCACCACGGCGCTCGATCAGTCCGCGCTTGATTCAGCGCTGGCCACGGCCATGGCTGGCGCGAGCGAGGTCAAGCGCCGTTACAACTGGCTGAGCGAACTGCTCGCGAAAATGCGGCGGCAGCCGGCAACACCGGCTGAATCCCGGGCCTGATGTCCGTCGACACACTTCGCACGTTCGCCAGGAACGAGATCGCTGAATGGCGCAGCTTCCGCCTCGCCGATCTGCAGTTCTGGCACAGGAGCGAGAGCCAGCTCGCGCTCATGGCGCTCTTAGCGCTCGGTCTCCTGTTGCTCATCGCGCGAAGCCTGCTCACGCGTCTGCCGGGACGGCATCGGCTCATCGTCCCGGCGCTCCTCACCTCGGTGCGGCAGTCGCCGTTCTCCTTGCTCCGTCACGCGCCGCTCGTGCTCTTTCTCGTCGGGCTCCCCTTCTTCGCGCTTGCGCTCGCCGATCCGTTTACCGCGCTCGTCATGAACGACGTCACGTATCCCGGCCGGCGGATTGCCGTGATGATCGACGCCTCGTCGAGCATGCTGACGCCGTTCAAAGCCAAGAGCCTCAATCAGCGCGCCGAAACCGACGCGACGTTCTTCACCACCGTGGCGGCGGCCCAACGGTTCGTGCAGCTGCGCATCGATGGCAAGTACCGGGATCTGGTGGCGCTCGTCGAGTTCGGCAACGAAGCCTACGTCGTCACGCCGTTCACGGGCGACTACAGCAACATCCTGCTCAGCATCTCGCTCATCGGCGACCCGGTCGAATACTCGATGTTCCCCGATCAAGGGACGATCATCGCGCAGGCGATCGACCAGAGCATCGGCCTCTTCAAGGCGTTCAATTTTCTCGAAGCGTCCGGCAATCTGATGGTCATCTTCACCGACGGCGAAGACACACGCGCCATCGTCAACGGCAAGACGCTCGACGAGATCATGCAGACGGCCGTCGACTCGCAGATTCCGGTCTACTTCGTGCGCACGAACTACGACCGTGGCCGAGGCAAAGTGATCCCCGACGAACTCTGGATCCCGGCCGTCCTCAAAACCGGCGGCCGCTTCTACGCCGCGGACAACGAGGAGCACCTGCTCGCGGCCATTCACGACATCGACAAGGTCTCGGCAGGCACCATTCAAACGCGACAGTACAGCAGCCAGCAGACCCGGCTCGCGCCCTTTGCCTTTCTCGCGATGCTCTGCTGGACGAGCGCGGTGGCGGTCAAGTTGACCGTGCCGCAGTGTCAGAAACTTCCGTAATCAAGTGATGATGAGGATGCCATCATGAAAAGCGTGGCCGGCGGCCTGATTGCCGCAATCGTTCTCTTCGTTGTTGGAGCCGTCGCCTGGAACGAGGCGAAAATGACGCGCCGTCTGGCGTCGGCCCACGAACGTCTCTCGACGCTCCACTACGATCTCCACGACGACCTCGACGACTCGAACGTGCTGCTCGCCAAGCTGCCGGTGAACATGCAATCGACCTCCACCGACATCGCGCAGTACCGCGCGTCGGTCTCGTACTGGCGGGCGCAATATCCCACCTTGACGGAGATGATTTCGGGCTCGAAGCAGATGCCGACAGACGCGCAACTGCTCTTCGTCGCCGCCAACGCCTCCTTCCGAGACGCGGCGCCACAGATGCAGGAGTCGCAGAAGGTCGCCACCGACAGCCTCGACCGCGTCATCCAGTCGTATGCCGAAGTCCTCCGCAAAGATCCGCACTACACCGACGCGGCCTACAACTACGAGTACGTAACGCGGCTGCGCGACAACCTGGCCAAAGGCCCCGCGCCGTCGGCACGGAACGCCAAAGACAAGAAGGAACCACCGAAGAAGCCCGAGAACGTCAGCGTCGATCTGCCCGCGGGACCGACGATTCATGGCCGTCCGGGTGGGCCTCCCGACGATTCCGACATGAGCGACTTCAAGACCATCTCGCCGATGCGCTACGACGAACGCGAGGAGCAGAACGACCCAGGCCGGGGCGCCAAGATCCAGCGCAAGAGCTAATCCGTGCCGGTCGCTATCGATTTCACGCGCATCAGCTTCGCCGAGCCCGCCTTTTTGTGGCTGCTCGTCGTGCCGGTGTTACTCGCCGCCTTGTGGGCGTGGCGGGTCGTGCGGCGCCGTCTCGATCTGGCCGAGCTCTCCCGTCACCGTACGCTGCCGGTGCGGGAGCGCTATGCGCTTGTCGGCGACCTGCCGTTCTGGCTCTGTCTGATTGTGTCGTCCACGCTGCTGATTGTCGCGCTCGCGCGTCCCCATGGCCCCGCGACCACGCTTCGTCAAGGCGGTGTCGATGTCGTCATTCTGGCTGACGGCTCCGCGTCGATGCGCGTCAAGGATGTGGCCGGGGGCGACCGCTGGCAGCGTGCCGTGCGATTCCTCCGCGTGCTCGGGGATTCACTGAGCTGGACAAACGAT
>JAISPN010000169.1 GCA_031274845.1 Acidobacteriaceae bacterium | reverse complement strand
CTCGTACGGCGTCATGCCAGTCTCGCGCTGCGGCACGAGCGCAACATCGATCTCGATGCCGGCGCCACCACGCGATCCCATTTCGGTCGTCGAGCAGGTAAGCCCCGCCGCGCCCATGTCCTGAATGCCAATGAGCGCGTCGGTTTTCATCACCTCGAGACAAGCTTCGAGGAGCAACTTCTCCATGAACGGATCGCCGACCTGCACCGCGGGACGCTTCTCCGCCGACTTCTCATCGAACTCCGCCGAGGCCATCGTCGCTCCGTGAATGCCGTCGCGTCCGGTTTTCGCGCCGACGTAGTACACGGCGTTCCCCACACCCGACGCCACGCCCTTGATGATGTCGCTGGCTTTGGCAATCCCGAGGCAGAACACGTTGACCAGCGGATTGCCGGCATAACACGGATCGAACGCGATCTCGCCGCCGATTGTCGGAATGCCGATGCTGTTGCCATACCCGGCGATGCCGGCGACAACCCCTTCCATCAACCGCGGCGTGGCGGCCGCGTCGAGCGCGCCGAAGCGCAGCGAATTCATCAACGCGATCGGCCGCGCGCCCATCGTGAAGATGTCGCGAATGATGCCGCCGACGCCAGTGGCCGCGCCTTGATACGGCTCGATGAAGGACGGGTGATTGTGCGATTCAATCTTGAACACGGCCGCAAGCCCATCACCGATGTCGACGGCGCCGGCATTTTCGCCCGGCCCCTGCAACACTTGCGGCCCTTCGGTCGGCAACGTGCGCAGGTGCACACGCGAGCTCTTGTAGCTGCAGTGCTCGGACCACATCACCGAGAAGATGCCGAGTTCGATCAAGTTCGGCTCACGCCCCATGAACGTGACGATGCGGTCGTACTCGTCGGGTTTAATGCCGTGCCGTTCGAGAATCTGTGCGTCGATGCTCATGCCGTGGCCAATGCCTTCACAACTGACTCGAGAATGACCAATCCATCGGTGCTGCCGAGCAACGGCTCGCAGGCACGTTCCGGATGCGGCATCATGCCGACCACGTTTCTGCCTTCGCTGCAGATGCCGGCGATGTTGTTCAACGAACCGTTCGGATTTGCCGCCGCGTCCAGCGCGCCGTCAGCCGTGGCGTACCGCAACACGACCTGACGATTGGCTTCGAGCGACTGGAGCACCTCGGGCGGCGCGTAGTAGTTCCCTTCGCCGTGCCCAATCGGAAGATGGAGGATCTGGCCAACCTCAGCGCCGCACGTGAACGGCGTATCGGTCTGTTCCACGCGGACGTTCAGGTACTCGCAACGGTACTTGAGCCCTTTGTTGCGCAACATCGCGCCCGGCAGAAGACCCGCTTCGAGCAGCACCTGAAAACCGTTGCAGATGCCGATCGTCGGCCCGCCTTTCGCCGCGAACGCGTTGACTTCCTGCATGATCGGCGAGAAGCGCGCCATCGCGCCGGTGCGAAGGTAATCGCCGTGCGCAAAACCGCCGGGAAGCACAACGACATCAGCGCCGCGAAGGCTCGTGTCCTTGTGCCAAATCAACTCAGCCTGCTGGCCGAGGACGTGCGTCGCGGCATAGTAGGCATCGTGGTCGCAATTCGAACCAGGAAAGACAATGACCGCGAACTTCATGAGGCTCACCCGATTTCGATGCGGTAGCTTTCGATGATGGGATTGGCGAGCAGCTTGTCAGCCACGTCCGCCGCCAGCGCTCGCGCCTTGCCTTCGTCGGTCGTCGCCAAATCGAGCTCGAAATACTTGCCCTGACGCACATCCTCCACGCTGTCGTACCCAAGTGAGTGGAGCGCTTCAACAATGGTTCGCCCCTGCGGATCGAACACGGAGGGTTTTAAGGTGACAAACACGCGGGCACGCATAGGATTCAGGCCTTCACCGCCGCATGTGCAAACACGCGGTCGAAAATGTGGTCGACGTGCTGGAACTGCTCGTCCAGATCAAACGCCTTCTCGATGTCTGCTGGCGTCAACACCTGCACGATGTCGCTGTCGCCCAGCAGGAGCGACTTGAAGTCGCACTGCTCCGCGAACGAACGCATCGCATTGCGCTGCACCCACTCATAGGACTGCTCACGCGAGATCCCGCGACGCGCGAGTTCGAGCAATACCGTCCCCGAGAAGACGACGCCACGCGAGCGATTGAGATTCTCGCGCATGCGGTCAGGATAGACGACCATGCCCTGCACGATCCGCGTAAAGCGGCGCAGCATGTGATCGAGCGCGATGAAGCTGTCGGGCAGAATCACCCGTTCGACCGACGAATGCGAGATATCGCGTTCGTGCCAGAGCGCGATGTTTTCAAACGCGGCGTGACTGTTGGCCCGGATAAGACGCGCCATGCCGACAATCTGTTCGCACCCGATCGGATTCCGCTTGTGCGGCATTGCCGAAGAGCCCTTCTGCCCTTTGGCAAACGGCTCCTCGACTTCACCAATTTCTGTCTTCTGCAGGCCACGGATTTCGAGCGCGAACTTCTCGAGCGACGCGGCCGTGATTGCAAGCCCCGCCAGTAGTTCCGCATGCCGATCGCGCTGAATCACTTGCGATGCCACCGGCGACGGCTCAAGCCCAAGCCGCGCGCACACATCAGCTTCAATCGTGGGCGGCAAATGCGCAAAGGTGCCAACCGCGCCGGAGAGCTTTCCAACCGAGACCGTCGCGCGCGCGCGCTGCACCCGCTCGGCGTCACGCTGAAGCTCGGCGTACCACAAGGCGAGCTTCAACCCAAACGTCATCGGCTCGGCATGTACGCCATGCGTCCGGCCGATCATCGGCGTCCGCCGATGTTCGAAGGCGCGGTCGCGTACAGCGCTCTGAAGCGCGTCGATGTCGCGCAGGATGAGATCGCACGCCTCGCGCATCTGCAGCGCCTGGGCCGTGTCGATCACGTCCGACGAGGTCATGCCGAAATGCATCCAGCGAGCGGATGGACCGACGTGCGCGGCGACCGACGTCGTAAACGCAATGACGTCGTGTTGGGTGGTGCGTTCGATTTCTTCGATGCGAGCCACATCGAACCGGCCGCGCTCGCGAATGTCTTTCGCGGCGTCGACAGGCACGATGCCGGCGGCAGCCATGGCGTCGGCGGCGGCGCTTTCGACAAGCAACCACGTCTCATATCGACGCTGGTCGCTCCAGATGCGCCCCATTTCAGGATGCGTGTAGCGTGGGATCATCGTCGGGGTTCATCGCGCGCAGTCCGTCCGGCAGAAACACGACCGACACGAAGGACACTGCCGTTCGATAAAACAGCTGGCGCTCCGTGCCGTTCACACTGCGTCTGATGAGGTGTCTATTGTAGATCGAGTCGCTCCCTCGGGAGCTTCAATCCATTCACGTTGCCGAGAACCGTGGCAGACAGCGAATTACCGGCAAACAGATCCGCCGCCACACGCCGGACATCGTCTGGCGTGACCGCCTCGATCGCCTCAAGCGTTTCGTCAAGACTGAACTGACGGTCGAAATAAATCTCCTGACGGGCGATGTGCGACATCCGGCTCGCCGTGCTCTCAAGGCCGAGCATCAGGCTGCCCTTGAGATGATCCTTGGCGCGCCGTAGTTCGGCCGGAGGCACAGGCGTTTGCTTGACCGTCTTCAACTCATCGACGACCAGATCGACAACCTGCCCCACCGCTTCGTCCGAGCAACCCGCATACACGGTAAACGCGCCGGCGTCGCGGTACGCGCTGACTCCGCTGAACACCGCGTACGCCAGCCCGCGCTTCTCGCGGATGTTCTGAAACAACCTGGAGCTCATCGAGCCGCCGAGCAGCGTGTTGAGCACGTAGATCGCGTGACGATCCGTGTGATCCTGCGGGTAGCTATCGGTCCCAAGACAGATATGGCTCTGCTCGAGTTCCTTCCGGCGAATCTGCACCGCGGGCACGACCTGCGGCCGCTGCTCGTCGCGCGCGCCAACCGCGGCGTGCATGCTACCGAACTTGTCGACGACCAGATCGAGCAGTTGCTGCCGTTCCAGATTGCCGACCGCCGACACGATCAAGTTGTGTGGCGTGTAGGTCGACTCGAAGTAGCGGCGCAGCAAACCTGACGTGAACGACTCCACCGTGTCGCGCGTGCCGAGAATCGGCCGGCCGAGCGGATGCGCTCCCCAAAACCCTTGGGTGAAAAGTTCGTGGACGAGATCGTCCGGCGTGTCCTCGACCATCTTGATCTCTTCGACGACCACCTTTTGTTCCCGCTCGACATCGTCAGGAGCAAATGCCGGATTGCGGACGATATCGGCCAGAACGTCGACCGCGAGCGGAAGATGCTCGTCGAGCACCTTGATGTAGTAGCTCGCGTACTCCTTCGCCGTGAACGCATCGAGCTGACCGCCAATCGAATCGATCGCCTGAGCGATGTCCTCCGCCGATCGCGTCGCCGTGCCTTTGAAGAGCATGTGCTCGACAAAGTGCGCAACGCCGCTCTGCTCGGCCGTTTCGTGACGCGAACCGCGAGTGAGCCACACGCCGATACTGACCGAGCGCACTTCTTTCATCGACTCGGTGAGCACGCGCAAGCCGTTCGGCAACACATCGAGAGCCACAGGTGAGTGAGACAAGCCTGTCGATCGTAACCCGGTTCTCTCGCGCAAGCCGGCTTTTCCGCGCAACTGGTAAAATCGCACGTTCGGTTTCTCCTAAAATCCCATGTCGTCACGCCTCGAGATCACTGAGCTGGAACGTCCGGCGCTCGAAACCGCCCTCGCCAAACGCGGACAGCCGAAGTTTCGCGCCCAGCAGATCGTCGCCTGGATCTACCAGCGCGGCATCACCGACTTCGCCGCGATGAGCGACCTGCCGCACGACCTGCGGCAACAACTTGGCGCCGAGTTCAGCGTGACCACGCCGTCCATCGCGTCACGGCACATCTCCGAGGACGGCACCCAGAAGTTTTTGCTCCGCCTGACTGACGGCGCGCAGATCGAATCAGTGTTCATCCCCGATACGCCGGCGATGACGTTCTGCATTTCGACGCAGGTCGGCTGCGCGATGGCGTGCGCGTTTTGTCTCACCGGCAAGATGGGGCTCACGCGCAATCTGACGGCGGGCGAAATTGCCGGCCAAGTGCGCGTGCTCGCGGACGCGCTCGACATGCGCGATCGCGCCTTCAACGTCGTCTTGATGGGCATGGGCGAGCCGCTGCACAACTACGACGAGACGATGAAGGCGCTGCGCATCCTTGGTGATGAAAAAGGGCTCGCGCTACCGGCGCGGCGCGTGACGCTTTCAACAGTCGGCCTGCTCCCCGCGCTTGAAAAACTCGGCCGCGAGCCTTACATGCCGAATCTGGCGATCTCGCTGCACGCGCCGACCGACGCGCAACGCGGCGAACTCGTGCCGATCAACAAGAAATGGGGCGTCGAAGAAATCATCGCGGCGTGCCGTCAGTTTCCCGTGCGCAAACGCAGCCGCATCACGTTCGAATACGTGCTGCTCGCTGGCGTGAACGATTCTCCCGAGGATGCGCGGCGGCTGGCGAAGCTGATGGCGGGCATGAAGTCGAAGGTCAACATCATCCCGCTCAACGCCGCCGCCGGCATTCCGTTCGAGCGTCCATCAGAGGAACGAATCGACGAGTTCGCGCGCATTCTCTCGGAGCGCGGCGTCCTCGTGTCGGTGCGCAAG
Source organism: Acidobacteriaceae bacterium (assembly GCA_031274845.1). Lineage (GTDB taxonomy): Bacteria > Acidobacteriota > Vicinamibacteria > Vicinamibacterales > CAVVIG01 > CADEEX01. The sequence continues at coordinate 17,013 of JAISPN010000169.1, read as the reverse complement.
AGCCGTGGCCGTGACATCCGCGCGGCGTGCGGGCAGTTGATTGTCGAAGGACAGCGGCCATCGCCAGCGCAACGGCTCGCCACGATCGCGTTCAGCTGACACACCAAAGCACGCTCGCGTGTCAGCAGAAGAACGAGCGGTTCAGATCAGGACGGCCTGACCGGGCGCGGTGATTTGCAGATGGACCCACTCGTTGCGCGGCCGCGCCTCGGGAATCCGCACCTTCAAATAGTTTCCAGTCACGGCAAGACTGCCATCTTCGATCGTCAGCGCACGATGACGGCGACCGATCTGCCGCGCGTGAAAACGTGACGTCAGCACACGGCCAATCTCGCGCACGCGAGCCGCGCGCTCGCGAACGGCGGATGGGTCTGGACGATCGCGTAGCGTGGACGCCACCGTTCCCGGACGATCGGAGTACGGAAACACATGCAGATGCGTCAACGGCGACTGCTCCAGGCAGGCGACCAACGCTGCAACATCGGCGTCGGTCTCACCGGGAAAGCCAACGATGACGTCGCTGCCGATGGACGCATCCGGAATACGCTCGCAGATATCGTTCACGAGTGTGTCGTAGAACTCGCGCGTATACGGCCGGCGCATCGCCGCAAGCATCCGGTTGCTCGCATGCTGCAGCGGCAAGTGAAAGTGCGGCGCGAATGACGAAGACTGAGCGACGAGCGTCACGATGTCCGGCGTGCAATCCATCGGCTCGAGCGAACTCACTCGAAAGAGCACCGCTTTTCCCTCACGGCATCGGTTCCACGCGTCGAGACGCAGTAACAGGTCGTGCAGTGACGATTGCGAGTCACGATCGCGCCCGTACGATCCCAGGTGTACGCCCGTCAGCGCGATCTCTTTGAACCCCGCGGCTGCGACACGTTCAACGTCGAGCAGCACACGATCAGGCGGAACACTCTGCGGTGTCCCTCTCGTCGCCGGGATGATGCAGTACGAACATGACTCGGCGCAGCCGGTCTGGACGCGTAGTGTGAACGCCGTACGGCCGGCGAGACCGGGCGCTATCGCGCTGCCACACGCGCCATCGCCGGTGCCGTATCGCGTCGCTGTGGTTGTTCTTTCAAACGGCTGAACAGCCAGACGAATCACGTCGGCCTTCTGAACGTTCGGCACCACGTGCGTCACATTCGGCAACTCGCCAACTTCCTCAGGACGCCTGGTCGCGTAGCAGCCCGTCACGACAATGCGCGCGTACGGATTCACCCGGTGCGTGCGGCGGATCGTCTGCCGCGCGGCCTGATCGGCGTTCGCCGTCACTGAACAGGTGTTGACGATGACGAGATCCGCGTCTTCGGTCGATGACAGCGTCGCACCATGGGCAATGAGTTCTTCCTCGAAGCCGAGCGAATCCGCCTGGTTGACGCGACACCCGAAGGTCACAACGGAGTACTTCATCGAATCATTTGATCGCCGCCAGCGCGCTCTTGCCGATGTCGCGGCGATACTGCATTCCCGAAAACGAAATGCACTCGACGCCGCTGTAGGCCTGCGCGATGGCCGCCGCGTACGTCGGCCCGCGACCGATCACGGTAAGGACACGTCCACCGGCCGTCACAACCTGATCGCCCTGACGCTTCGTGCCCGCGTGCATGACGCGCGCACCCAATCGCTCGGCCGCATCCATCCCCGCAATCGGCTGACCAGACTCCGACGACTCGGGATAGCCACGCGATGCGAGGACGACCCCTACCAGCGTGTCGCTTGAGACGCGGATCCTCTCGCGGCGCAACGTGCCACGCGCCGCGTCGAGAAAGATCGGCAGCAACGGCTCGTCAACGAGCGGCAACACGACTTGCGCTTCAGGATCGCCGAACCGCACGTTGAATTCGATCACCTTGGGACCGTTATCCGTCAGCATCAGACCGACGTAGAGAAAACCGTGGAACGGCGTTCCCTCGGCTGCCATTCCAGCAATGACCGGATCGACGATCTCGCGCATGATGCGATCCGAGAGCGCTTGGTCAACGAGCGGGCTTGGCGCGAAGGCGCCCATGCCGCCGGTGTTCGGTCCGCGATCGTTGTCGAAAATCCGCTTGTGATCCTGCGCGGTGCCGAGTGGCAGCGCGCGCGTGCCGTCACTGAGCACGAAGAACGACACCTCGGGCCCCGACAGACATTCCTCGATGACGAGACAATCGCCCGCCGATCCGAAGCGATGCTCGGACATCGCCGCCGTCACGGCCCGCTCGGCTTCTTCGAGCGTGGCGGCAATCACGACGCCTTTGCCCGCCGCAAGTCCATCAGCTTTGAGCACGAGCGGCCATCCGAACGCGCGCTCGCGCACGAATGCGAGCGCCGCCTCGGCGCTGTTGAAGACCTCAAAGCGCGCTGTCGGCACACGATGCCGCGCCATGAACGCTTTTGCAAACGCCTTGCTCGATTCGAGCCGGGCAGCCGCGGCCGTCGGGCCAAGGATAAGCCGCCCTTCTTTCTTAAACGCATCGACGATGCCGAGGCTGAGCGGCAGTTCGGGTCCGACGATCGTCAGATCGATCGATTCGCGGCGGGCCAGGTTGAGCAGCCCCTCGAGATCCGACGCCTCGACGTCCGCCGTACGGGCGATACGGGCAATTCCCGGGTTTCCGGGCGCGCATAATACCGCCCCCTCCGCAAGCTCGTGCGAAAACCGGGCGACCAGCGCATGCTCGCGTGCACCGCCCCCAACGACAAGAACTTTCATATTTTCAATAAATTACGATGATGTTCGAATATTGAGATGAGGACAGTGCCGGCCGGAGTATTTCGTTGACCTCGCACAGCTTTGCGCCTAGAATTCGCGCTTGCTGTGATAGCCTAGCATATTTGTTCGACCTGATTTTCTGGTGCTAGGACCAGTAAGGCTGGCCACCCGAAAGGGGTGTGATTGTTGTGGCGGAAGTAAAGATTCAGGAGGGCGAGTCCATTGAGAGCGCTCTCCGTCGCTTCAAGCGGAAAGTGCAGCAGGAAGACATCATCAAGGACATCAAGAAGCACTCGTTCTACTTGAAGCCAGGTGACAAACGTCGCGCGAAACAGGCGTTGGCGCGAAAGCGGAACCGGAAGAAGCTCCGGCGTGAGCTGGAGTAACGACGGACCCCGACGAGGTGGCGACCGATGGAGTTCCAGGACAGAGTCCTCAAGTGCGTTGACTGCGGCACGGAGTTCGTGTGGACAGTAGGAGAGCAACAGTTTTTCGCTGACAAGAACTTCAAGAACGAACCCAAGCGCTGTAGAAGCTGCAAGGGCAAACAGTCAACCCGTTCGGCGGGTGCGCCCGCGTCGCGCGAGCGCATCGAGACCTCCGCGCTCTGCTCGAACTGCGGCCGTGAAACAACGGTCCCGTTCAAGCCGACGCAGGGGCGGCCGGTGTTCTGCAAAGAATGCTTCCAGGCCAGACGGTCCTCCGGGGGTGGCAGTTTCTAGCGTCCCCGGATCTTCACCTCGCGAATTTCGATAAAGACCCCGACCGCACGATGGATTCCACACTTAGGATTCATCACGCGGTCGGGAAATGTTTTTCTGCCTGGACACCACAGACGTGCCGGGGCAGATTGCCGTAACGTGTGTGCTAAGCTCACGGGCTCAGATCAACTGGAGCGTTATCCATGCAGATCGAGGAACGAAAAATCGGGGATGTCGTCATCCTGGACCTGAAAGGCAAGGTCATGCTCGGCGAAGGCGACGAACTCCTCAAGGATAAGGTCAGCTCTCTGCTCAATCAGGGCTGCAAGAAAATCGTGCTCAACCTCGCGGAAGTCCCGTATATCGACAGTGCGGGTCTCGGAGAAATTGTTCGCACGTTCACGACGGTCTCCAGGCAGGGAGGCAGCCTGAAGTTGTTGAACCTCACCAAGCGGATTGCCGATCTGCTTTCGATCACCAAACTGCTGACGGTCTTCGATACGTTCGAATCGGAGAACGACGCCGTCAACAGTTTCTCGACAGCCAAGGCCTAGTCACACGGTGCGCGTGATGGCGCGCAGGGTGAGTTCTTTCCAGGCGGACGCGGAAGCCTCGATGACCGAACGATCGACATCGGGGCACCGTTCCATTCCCCTCAGCCTGATTCTTTCCCTACGGCCCGCCCAGTGGACCAAGAATCTGCTGGTCTTCGCCGGGCTGATCTTCGGCTTGCGCATGTTCGAGCCGGCCGCTGTCGCGACCGCGATAGCGGCGTTCGTGATTTTTTGCGGCCTCTCAGGTGTCGTCTATCTCGTCAACGACATTCAGGATCGTCACACCGATCGGCAGCACCCCCTCAAACGTCATCGGCCCATCGCGGCGGGAGCGCTCCCGCTCGGCATCGCGTGGACTGCGGCCGCCGTCATCGCCGCGATCTCGCTCGGTGCAGCCGTCGCCATCAACCGGCCGTTTGCCATCGCCGCTGGCGGCTATCTCGCGCTACAGATCCTCTACTCCGGGCCGCTGAAGCACATCGTCATCCTCGATGCGCTGACCATCGCGCTCGGCTTCGTGCTCCGTGCCATCGCGGGCGCCTTGGCAGTCAATGTCGCCATCAGCCACTGGCTGCTCGTATGCACGATCCTGCTGGCACTGTTTCTGGCGCTGGCCAAGCGGCGCCACGAACTCGTGATGCTGGCCGGAGGGGCGACTGACCATCGCCCGATTCTCAGCGAGTACTCACCGTACCTTCTCGATCAGATGATCGCGGTGGTCACGGCCTCTACGTTCATCGCTTACATCTTCTACACGATCAGCCCCGAGACCGAGCAGAAGTTCGGCACCGAGTGGCTGGGCCTGACGATTCCATTCCCGTTGTACGGAATCTTTCGCTACCTCTATCTCGTGCACCAGCGCGAGGGAGGCGGCAGCCCGGCTGATTTGTTGCTGAACGATCGCCCACTCCTTGCGTGCGTTACCCTGTGGGTCGTCGCGGTGGTCCTGATCATTTATCACCCGTTTGTGCCCTGACCATGTCTGAAATCAATGTCCGCGCCGATGCCGTTAACGTCGAGCAACTCATGGAGCAGATCCGCGCCCGCATTCGCGAAAAGCGTGGCGTCGACTACACCGAGCAACAAATTCAAGAGCTCGCCAAAGTTAAGCTCGAAAAATTCCTCGACCCGAGCGCTATCCGCTCGGATCTTCTCGAACGCCAGCACATGTCGCCGTCGGGTGAACCCGTCGGACTGCCGAACTACACGTTCGAAAGCACGACGCTGTTTGAATCGAGACGAGGGCCGGTCCGCCTGATCCGCTTCGTGCGCCGGATGCTCAACCCGGTCCTGAAGCTGTTCTTCAACCCGAACCCGCTGATTCAGGCGTTGAACATTCAGTCGCGCCTGAACACGATCCACGCGACACGAGAAGCGCTGACGTACGAGGTCATCCACAACCTCGTGCTTGAGATGACGCGCATGAGCATCGAGACGAAGAGCCTCAAGATGCGCATTGAATCGCTCACCAGCCGCCTCGAATTCAACGAGCGGCGCGCGCGCGCCCTCGAAAGCGTCGTCGTCTACAAACCAACCGCAACGTCCGGCGACGAACGTGCCGTGCCAGCCTCTCCAGAACCGGCCGCAGTGTCTGACGAAGCAGTGACGACAGCACCGCCGACGAGCCCTGCGTCCGGAAGCACGCAAGAGGGACCGGGACAGCGCAGCCGTCGGCGGCGCCGCCGGCGCGGCAGGCGCGGTGGTGGATCCGCCACCGCACTCATGGGTGGCGCGGCATCTCAGGACAGCGCCGCGTCTGATGCAAGCGACAACGCCGACGCCGATTCGTTGATGGACGGCGACGCCGATGTCGATCAGAGAGATCCGGCGGATCACGGCGACACCAACACGCCTGATAGCGAATCGTGAAGATCGCGATCGTCGTCCAACGCTACGGGCTCGCCATCAACGGCGGCGCGGAGGCGCACGCGCGCTATATCGCCGAGCGCCTCGCGCGTCACATGACGGTCGACGTGCTCACCACGTGCGCGGTCGACTACGTCACCTGGCGTAACGAACTTCCTGCTGGCGTCGAGCAGGTGAACAACGTCTCGGTGCGGCGCTTTGCGGTCAAGCGCGAGCGCGATCCGCTGACGTTCAGCCGGTTGTCCGAGCGCGTCTTCGAGCACCAGCACTCCATCAGCGACGAACTGGATTGGCTCGACGCCGAAGGACCGACCTGCCCCGCGCTCGTCTCCTATCTGTCGAAACACGAGCGGGACTACGACTTCTGCATCTTCTTCAGCTATCGCTACTACCACGCGTTCCACGGCGTGCGGGCGGTCGCGCACAAGGCGATTCTCGTTCCCACGGCCGAACGCGACGCCGCCATCGGTCTCTCCATCTTCAAGCCGATCTTCCGCGGCGTGCGCGCGCTCATGTACAACTCGCCCGAGGAACGCACGATGATTCGTGCGGTTGCCGACAATGCGGAGACGCCGTCCGTGGTCGTTGGCGTCGGCTCTGAGATTCCTGCCAATCCACAAGCCTCGCGTTTCCGGCAGAAGTACAACATCCGCGGGCCGTTTGCGATTTACGTCGGCCGCATCGACGAGAACAAGGGCTGCAAGGAACTCTTCGACTACTTCGAGACGTACCTCAAGGCACAGGCCGGACGATTGAGCCTCGTCCTGATTGGCAATTCCATTCTCGACATCCCGGCCAACCCGCACATTCGACATCTCGGCTTCGTCGACGACGCCGACAAATTCGACGCAATTGCCGCCGCCGAACTCCTCGTCATGCCCTCGTACTTCGAGAGCCTGTCGATGGTTGCGCTCGAAGCCTGGGCGCTCGGCCGGCCGGTGCTGGTCAACGCGAAGTGTGACGTGCTCAAGGGGCAGTGTCTGCGGAGTAATGCCGGGTTGTACTACGACAACGGCGCCGAGTTTGTCGAAGCGCTCGCCGCCATCGAACACAACCGCTGGGTGTCGGCAGCGCTTGGCCGCAATGGCCGCCAGTTCTATCGCAACCAGTACGACATGCCGGTCATCGAGCACAAATATCGTGAGATGCTCGACCGGCTGTCGAAGTCTCCTGCGAAGAACACCATCGAACCGCTTCCGGGATGGATGGAACGGCGCACCTCGAACTGTTCCGCCGGATCGCGTATCGTGGCCGCGCTTCCAGCCGGCGCGACAGTTGTTCCTGAAGACATGATCCCGCGCGCCGCCGACATGGTGCCGCCGCTGCCCCACCGGCATGTGGCAGAACGCGGACGCCCCGCCAGCAACCGCGATCGTCGCTCATCGGGCGCGCCGCGACGCGGGCCATCTCGCCCAGCCTCACGCCGATGACAGGACGTCCCGCCGTTCATCAGGTGCTCGCCACGCTCGGCTATGGCGATGCGATCGGCCACGAAGTACTCGGCATTCAACGCGTGCTGAGACGGGCCGGATTTACGTCGGACATCTTCGTCGAAACGGTCGATCCGCGCCTCGAATCGCTCACGCGAGACTACCGCGAGCTCATCGACGTCAGCGACAAGGACAATCTGCTGCTGCACCATTTCTCGATCGGCTCCAAAGCCTCGCGGACGGCGTATGCCGTGCCCGATCGCATGGCGCTCATCTACCACAACATCACGCCGCCCGAGTACTTCGCGCACTCGCATCGCAAGCTGGCGCAGCAGTGTTTTCGCGGTCGCCGCGAGCTCCACGCGTATGCGAATCGCTGCGATCTGGCGCTCGGCGACTCCGAGTTCAATCGACAGGATCTCGAAGCGCTCGGATTCCCTCGCACCGCAGTCCTGCCGGTCGTGCCCGACCTGACGCACCTCGACGCGCCAGCCGACTGGTTCACGGCCCGTCAGTTCGACGATGACTGGACCAACATCGTCTTTGTCGGCCGCGTGATCGGGAACAAGAAGATCGAAGATCTAATCCAGTTCTTTCACGAGTACCACACACGGCACAACGCTCGCAGCCGCCTGCTCATCGTCGGCGTGTTCAGCTTGTTCGAACGGTACTTCTCGGCGCTCACGCACCTGGTCGACACGCTCGGCCTGACGCACGTGCACTTTGTGGGACATGTCACGGACGCCGAGCTCATTGCCTATTACGAAACGGCCGACCTGTTCCTCTGCGCCAGCGAACACGAGGGCTTTTGCGTGCCGCTCGTCGAAGCGTTCTACAAGCAGATCCCGGTGCTGGCCTACGCGGCGACGGCCGTGCCGTCGACCATGGACGGCGCCGGCGTGTTGTTCGACAACAAAGACCCGCGATACGTCGCCTCGTTGATGAACGCGATTCTGTCGGACGCCGATCTGCAAGAGATAATCGTCGAGCAACAACTGCTCGCGGTCGATCGTCTTCAGGCGAAGGATTTCGACGGCACGTTGCTGCGCTTCGTCGATCAGATTCTCTCCTCGCCGCGTCAGGGCGCCCCGCGCGTGGCGTTCGACTTCTGGCAGCAATTCGATGCCTACGAAGCCCTCGAAGAGATCCGGGCGCTCCGGCCGTCCGCCTTCAAAGCGCTGCCCGAGGCGCCTGCATGATCGTCAACCAGTGGGTGCCCGCCGCGCACATGGCCGACGCCATCGGCGACAGCGCACGGCACATGCGCGGCATGCTCCGCCGGATGGGGCATACATCAGACCTGTATGCGCTGACGATCGACGATGGGCTCAAGGGCGATGTCCTGCCGTTTTCCGATCCGTCGGCGGCACGTGGCGATGTCACGATCTTCCACTTTGCGTTGCCCTCGGTGATGACCGACGCCTTCGCGCGGTTATCCACGCGGAAGGTGCTGCTCTATCACAACGTCACGCCGGCCCGTTACTTCGCGCCCTACGACCACGCGCTCTTCAGGCTCACGTCCATGGCCAGAAACGAGCTGGCCACGCTCGCTGGACGCGTAGACGTGGCGCTGGGCGTCTCCGAATTCAACCGGCGCGAACTCGAAGCGATGGGCTTCGCGCCAACCGCCGTCTTGCCGCTCTCGGTCGATCTCGGCCGCCTCACCAAGGCGGCCGATCGTCCCGCGCTCGCCAAGAGCCTCGACGATGACTTCGTGAACTTCCTCTTCGTTGGACGTATCGCGCCAAACAAGAAGATTGAAGATCACATCCGCCTTGCGGAACAGTACAAGCGGTACATCGACGCCTTCTACCGATTCATCTTCGTCGGCCGCTATGATGCGGTGCCCAACTATTACGCTACGATCCGTGCATTGATGTCCCAGTACCGGTTGCTCAACGAACGATTCATCTTCACAGGTCCCGTGTCCAACGAAGATCTGGCGGTGTACTACCGTCAATCCGCGGTCTACATTTCACTGAGCGAGCACGAAGGATTCTGCGCGCCGCTACTGGAGGCGATGGCAATGGATGTACCGATCCTCGCCTACGCCGCGGCGGCCGTCCCGGAAACACTCGGCGGCGCCGGCGTGCAGTTCGCGCCGAAAGACATGGAGTACGCCGCAGAACTCCTCGGCGCGCTCGCCTTCGACGACGATCTGCGATCGACGGTGATTGCCGGTCAGCGTCGCCGTCTTGCTGACTTCTCGGATGCCCGGATCGAACGGGCGCTCACCTCGGTGGTCGGCGGATCGAGCGAGGCAACGCTGTCATGAAAATTGCGTTCATCGTCCAGCGCTACGGCAGCGAAGTTCTGGGAGGCGCCGAGCAACTCTGCCGCCTGCTCGCCGAACAGATGGTTGCGCACCACGATGTCGAAGTCGTGACGACCTGCGCGCGCGACTACATCACGTGGAAAAACGAGTACGCCGAGGGGACCGACCGCATCCGTGGCGTCACGGTGCGACGGTTCGCCACCGCGCGCACGCGCGATATCGACGCGTTCAACAAGTACTCCGACTGGATCTTCAACAACCCACACAGCCGCGCCGACGAAATGGAGTGGCTCAAGCAGCAGGGCCCATGGTCGCCAGCGCTCATCGAGTACTTGCGACGGCACCAGCAGCACTACGACGTGCTGGTGTTCTTCACTTACTTGTACGCGCCAACGGTGCTCGGCCTTGAGGTGAACCCTGGGAAAAGCATCCTCATCCCGACAGCGCACGACGAACCGGCGATTCATCTCGACATCTTCAAGGAAGTGTTCGCCAAGGTTGGCGCGCTCTGCTACCTGACCGGAAGCGAGCGCGATTTCGTCCAGCACCAATTTCCCCAGCGTCCGCTGCTCGAAGAGCTCGTCGGCGTGGGCGTCGACATGGCGCACCGCGAAACCTATCCGCGTCTGCCGCCACCGCCAGACCCGACGCTCGATCGACGCGAGGATGGCGAAGAGGCGCCGGCAGAAGAAGACACCGGCAGCGACCTGCCGTCACACCTGCGCACGCGTGGATCGGTGTTCCGTCGGCGCCATCGGCTCGATGGACCGATCGTGCTCTATGGGGGCCGAATCGATCCTGGCAAGGGATGCGAGGAACTGCTCGACTACTTCGGGAGTTTCATCAGCGCAGGCGGACAGGCCACGCTGGCGCTCATGGGCGCGAAGATGATGTCGCTGCCGGAGGAACCCTATCTCCGTTTCGCCGGCATGCTCTCGGATACCGATCGCGTCCACGCCTTCGAGGCCGCGACCATCGTCGTCTGTCCGTCTCCGTACGAAAGCTTGTCGCTGCTCGCGCTCGAAGCAATGTCGACCGGCACGCCAGTGCTCGTCAACGGCCGCAGCTCCGTGCTCGTCGAGCACTGCGTGCGCAGCAACGCCGGCCTCTGGTACGAGGATCGAGACGAGTTCGTCGAAGCGCTCATGCTGCTGCTCGCCGATGACCGTCTGCGTGCCACGCTCGGCGCGAACGGACGCGAGTATGTCCGGGAACACTATCGCTGGGACGTCGTGCTCGCCAGGTACGAGAGCCTCTTCGCGAAAATCCGCCACGCGCGGTAACGCCCTCGCGCGACATTCATCTCGAACCACGCGTGGATGCGCCCGCACGCGCGTCAGTGTCAGGAGGTTGAATCTGTCTGCGCGGAATCGTCGCTGCCGGACGTGTTTCGTTTGCGGCGTGGCCGGATGTCGTACCGCTTGATCATCTCGTTCAGCGTCGTCGGCTTGATGTGCAGGAGTTCGGCGGCACGCTTCTGAACGCCGCCAGCCGCTTCGAGCGTCGATTCGATCAGCCGCTTCTCGAAATCGGTGATGACGTCCTTGAACGAAATCCCCTCGGGCGGCATGACGATCTGCGGCGCCGGGACGCTCGGCGTGCGTCGAACGTGATCGGGAATCAGCTCGACCTCGATGCGCGGCCCATTCGCGAGCACGACAGCACGCTCGATGATGTTCTCAAGCTCGCGAACGTTGCCCGGCCAGTCGTAATCGGTCAGGACATCGAGCGCCTCGGGCGCGATTTCGAGATTGGGCTTGCGGTTCTCCTCGCCGTACCGGTTCAGGAAGTGGCGGGCCAATAGCGGAATGTCATCGCGCCGATCGCGCAGCGGCGGCAACTGGATCGTGATGACGTTGAAGCGGTAATACAGATCTTCGCGGAGCTTGCCTTCCGCAAGCAGCGGCTTCAGATCGGTGGTCGTCGCGGCGATGACACGCACATCGGCGTGCATGACCTCGTCGCCGCCCACACGCACGAACTCGCGATCCTGAATCACACGCAGCAACTTGCTCTGCGTATCGAGCGGCACGCTGCCGATTTCGTCAAAGAACATCGTGCCTCGATCCGCGAGGTCGAAGAGCCCTTTCTTCGGCGCCACGTCCCCATTCGCCGACGCGCGCACCTGACCGAAGAGCGTCGACTCGAACGCTTCCGACGTCAGGGTGCCCGAGTTCACTCGCACGAACGACTGCTCGGCACGCGACGAGTTGGCGTGAATCGCCCGCGCGACCAACTCCTTGCCGGTCCCGCTCTCCCCCTGCACGAGGATCGTCGAACGGCTCGGCGCCGCCTGAATAATCAGATCGAAGACCTGCCGCATCTTCGGACTGCGGCCGATGATGTTGCCGAACTTGTGGTAGCGCTCCTGGATGTTTTGACGGAGGTTGCGATTCTCGACCACCAACCGCCGCCGCTCGAAGGCGTTCCGCACCACCACCAGCACTTCTTCGTTCTTGAACGGCTTCGTGATGTAGTCGAAGGCGCCGCTCTTCATCGCTGAAATCGCGCTCTCGACCGAGGCGTACGCGGTGATGATGATGACGGCCAGATCTTCGTCGATGCGTTTGAGCTCGTCGAGCGTCTCAATGCCGTTCAGTCCCGGCATCATGATGTCCACAAACGCCGCGTCGAACGGCTGCGTCCGGGCAAGCTCCAGCCCTTCCTCGCCAGACGCCGCAAGACGCACGTGGTACCCCGCGCGCGTCAGCAGTGTGTCGAGAATCTCCCGCATGATCTCCTCATCGTCGACGACGAGGATGGTGCCGTTGGTTGGAGCGCTCATAGGTGTCCGGCTGTCAGAATCGGCTTCCCGATCGCAGTTGCGGCGCGGTCTCCAGCGGGAACGTCAGCGTGAAACGGGTCCCCTGTCCGACGGCGCTGTCGCAACGCAGTTCGCCATCGTGCTCGCGGACGATCCCGTACGAGATCGATAACCCGAGCCCTGTGCCACGGCCAATCGCCTTCGTGGTGAAGAACGGATCGTAAATGCGCGCCAACTGCTCGGGCGGAATCCCGGAACCGGTATCGCCCACTTCGATAGTGGCGTGATTGGCATCGATGCGTGAAAGCACCGTCAGCCAGCCGCCACGCGGCATCGCATCGCGCGCGTTGAGGAACAGATTGAGAAACACCTGCTGAAGCTGGTGCTCGATGGCCAGGACCGGCACCGCCTCCGGCGACAGCTCCCGGCGCAGCTTGATTCTGCCGGCTTCGAATTGGTGCTCCAGCAGCGAAATCACGTCGGTGATGACGGCATTCAGATCGACCGTCGTGCGCTCCACGCCGGGCGTTCCCGGCCGCGACAGCGTGAGCAGCCCGTTGACGATCTTCGCGGCGCGGAACGTCTGTCGCTCGATCTTCTCGAGGAGCTGCGTGCGCGGATCGTTCGGGTCCGCCTGCTCCAGCAACATCTGCGTGTAGCTGGAAATGCCGGTCAACGGCGTGTTCACTTCGTGGGCGACACCAGCGGCGAGAAGACCGATTGACGCCATCTTCTCGGAGATCTGCAATTGCTCTTCGAGGCGCGCGTGATCGGTGACGTTCTCAACCAGCAGAATTGTTCCAGGCATCTCACCCGGTCCACCGCGCCCCTGCAGCGGAACAGCCGTGACGTTGACGAGCAACTGATTCTCGCCGCCGTCACCAGCACCATCCGGCCGCGCGAGAGGGATCTTGAACAAGCTGGCGCCGCGCGGGTTTTCGCTCGTGGCGGCGTGCAGCGCTTCGACAAACGGCACCTCAAACACGTCCGACAGCGTTCGCCCAATCGCCTCCGCGCGGGACACGCCGTAGAAATGCTCGAGCGCGCGATTCCAGCGGATGATCCGCTCGTCCGGACCAAACACCACGAGTCCATCGTCGAGCGATTCGAGGATGTTGTCGTTGAATTCACGCATCCGGCCGAGCTCTTCCGCCTTGAGGCGCAGTTGACGATAGAGGCGGCCGTTCTCGATCGCCGTCGCAACCTGACCAGCCACGGCCGTCAACAGACCAAGGTCCTCGCTGTTAAACGGTTGATCCTCGCTCTTGCGTCCCAGCGCGAGCACGGCAATGGCTCCACCTTCAAAGACGCAAGGCACGAAGTACTCAATCCCCTGATCGCGCCAGTGCTCGACTTCTTCGGCGAGGAACCACGCGGCCGCAATCGGATCGTCGAGCGCGACCGTGTGTCCGCCATCAAGACGCGCGATGAACGACGAGGACCGCCGCAAGCGCGGCACCAACGCGGTAAAGCCGAAATCGCCAATCGAACGGAAATCACCCATCCGCTCGTCCGCGAGCATCAGCGCCATCCGGTCGACGAGCAGCGTCTCCACGATGCGCGACACCAGACGCTGACCGAGGTGGATGACGTCGAGGTCGGTGTTCAAATCGCGTGCGAAGCCGACGAGCGCGCGGCGATAGTCGTAGCGATCGCGGTAGAAGACACGATCGAGCGCGTTCTGAACCGCTTCGCGCACCGGTTGCGTCAGTAGCACGATGATGACCGTCGCCAGAAGCGCGATGACCGAATTGTGTCCGTCCGCGACGTCACCAACGGCGAACACCACCGAGCGCCGCAAGGCCAGATACAACACCGCGCTCGCGGCAAAGAACGCCGTGTAGGCCACGCCGCGCTTGATGATGACTTCAACATCCCGCAGCCGATAGCGGACGATGGCCGAAGCAAAAGCAAGCGGGACGAGACCGAGCGGGATGACCGTGAGCTGCAGCGCGAGCGGCGGATCGAAGCCAAGCGCCCACGGGAGCGCGTAGCCGACGGCGAACGGGCCGATCCCGAGAACCGTCCCCCACGCAATCCATCGAAGCTGGCGACGCGCGGTCAGCGAGGTGATCTCGCCAAAGGCGCGCACGAGCACCGCGCCCGCAGCCGAGGCGCAGACAAACAGGTAGACCGGCTCGACGCGGTCCAGCACCGCAAGCGCCCGCGACAAGAAGGGACCGTCTTCCGCGCCGCGCGCAATGACATAGATTCGCGCGACACCGAGCAGGACGGCAGGCACATACATCGCCGCCATCCACGTCGGCTGACGCTGCCGTTCTGGCCGCTCGGGGAAGACCAGCGTGAAGTGCAGCAGCAGCGGTGGCAGTAGTGCCGTGGCAATCGCGTCGCCCCAGTAGAACGTCCAGTCCAGCCTGTCGAACGGTCCGTTGAACGAGAAGGTAAAGACGCCAAAGAACGCGACGCACAGCCAGAAAAAATGGAGCGTCGCCTGATCGCGCGGCCGGCGCAGACGGACCGACGCGCCGACCACAAGCGTGAACAAGCCGACGGCGGCCAGCACAAAGTACATCTCGAACGGACGATCCGCCGAGCGGAGCGAAACATCGAGCACCTGCCGTGTGCCGAGACGAACGAGCGTGTACGACAGTGTCGTGCCGGGCTGACCGCGGTGCTGATACTCGACGACATCCGCCGGCGTTTCCACGGGCACGCCGCTGACGGCGAGCAACAGATCGCCCTTGTAAATGCCTGCAAGCGCGCCCGCTGAGCCATCGGCAACCTCGATCGCCGTCACGCCTTCAGCACGCGCCCCCCACAGCACACCGTCCTCGACTTCGTGGATCCGCGCCCGCATCACCACATTGGCGACGCCAAGCACAACGAGGACCGCAAGAACGGCGAGCACCGACACCGGTCGCGCCCAGGTACGAATCGGCGACTCGCGCCATTCAGGCGGGAACAACTGCGGCTCGTCACCCGATACGCGCCGGGTGCCAAACGCTCGAGGGCTTGCCATGTTCGAAACTGGAATCATGGCAGGTAAACCATTGCCGGACAATGGCTTGGTTGCCATGAATGAAACGGTTTCAATTACGGAAGTACCAAAGCCAACGAAAGTTCAAGAATTTGGAAGAACTTGAAGACAGCGACGGCGCTGACAGGACGCGCTAGAAGCGCATCGTCACGCCACCAACCACGCGCTTGGGTGGCTTGACCACGAGCAGTTCGTCGTAGATGGCTTGATCTGTCGCCGCTTCGCGGAAGAAGTTGCGCACAGCAACCAGCATTTCCCAACGGGCGTTGGAGAAGTTCATGAAGGGCAGAGATTGCCGCACCTGCACGTCGAACCGGCTATCGATGCCAGAGCGATCCGTGTCGGCTTTCGCGAATCCCGTGCTGACCCGGTAGAGCACCAGCACGCGCGTCGACGTCTCCGGCACATCGGTCTCGACCCGTCCCTGCACGCTGTGAATGTTTTCAGCCTTGTCACGCACGGTCGATGGCGCCAGAACGAGGAGGTAACGGCTATCCCGTCCGGCTGAAAGGCTCGCCTGCGCGAACGAATACTCGATCTCGCCGTGGACGCGGTCGGCAATCAGCGTTCGCACTCCCGCCGCATAGCCCAGCGCTTCCGCCTCGCCGGCATTGCCCACGACGTAATGGCCGGAGGCTGCCGTCGGCTGGCCTGGCACATCGAGGCCAAAGATCGTGACGAGTTGATTGTCGACCTGCTGATGAAAGGCACGTAGCGCGACCGTGGTCTGTCCAAAATCACGTTCGGCCGCGATCTCTTCGTGCGCGATGGCTTCCGCGTTGAAGCGGTTATTCGGATCGACAGCCGAGAAGGTCCGTTGCATCGGCACCCAAACGCCGCTGTCTGACGGCGGAAGAAATTCTTCCGCGCCAGGCGCAAGCTCACGTCTCGCGGCGGCCGCACTCACCCGGACATTCGCCGACGGCGTCAGCGTCATCTCGACCCGCGGGCTAACGAGATTGCGGTTTTCCAGATAATCGTAGTTCGCGTAGGTGGCGCCGTAGGCCACCGCAAGGATCGGTGACAAGGTGTACGTGTCGTAGCCATACACCATGCTCGCGTTGCGGCTGCTGCCGGACGCCTCGCGCAACATCGGTAAATTGCCATTGTCGTAGCGGGCCGTGGCGAAGTTCAGACCGACATCGTAGCGATGCGTCGCTGGCGCGTGAGAGTTGTAGGCGCCGGCCACAATCCACGACGAGAAATCCGACTGGGTGAGTGCGCCGCTGAGACTCCAGTCACCGCGGCTACCGGCGGGCGCCGACACGCGTCCAAACGCAATGTTTCTGGCGCTATTATTCGACGCGAAAAGCTCTTGCGGCGTGTCGAACGATCCGGCCGTGAGCAGATTGAACTGACCCGTGAACGACGTTTCGGTCAGATACGCCGTGGCGGTCTTCGTTGACCCAAGCACGGCCCACTCGACCAGATCGATTGGCGCGCCCAAACCGTGCCCGCCCTCCGCCAGCAGAGCGCCGGGAATGTCCACGTCTTTCAACACGCTCACACGGGCATGACGCACGCGCCACGCTGTTTCAGAGACACCACCATCGTGCTCCGCGCCCGCAGACGGAGACGGTTCAGCCACCGTCACGGGCGCAGCCTCCACCGCACCGCCAAAACCTGCCGCGACAACGGCCGGCGCGGCGCCCTCGTGGCGCAGAGACAGATTCGCGGTGC
Source organism: Acidobacteriaceae bacterium (assembly GCA_031274845.1). Classification (GTDB taxonomy): domain Bacteria; phylum Acidobacteriota; class Vicinamibacteria; order Vicinamibacterales; family CAVVIG01; genus CADEEX01. The sequence continues at coordinate 44 of JAISPN010000169.1, read as the reverse complement.
TCCGCGTGCTCGTGAGGATTTGGATGGTCTGGGCGCGCGGGGCG
>JAISPN010000166.1 GCA_031274845.1 Acidobacteriaceae bacterium | reverse complement strand
CCGTACGAGCTGCCGGAGTTCGTGGTGCTCGACGCGGAGGCGAGCGACGGCTACGTCAATTGGGTCGGCGCTGCGACGATTGAGCGCGGTGTTTGAGCACTTCGATCACCATCGGCAGCAGCGAGACCGCGATAATTCCCAGGACGACGAGTGAGAAGTTGGCTTTGACGATGGGGACGTTGCCGAAGAGGTAGCCGGCGCCGACGCAAATCGTCACCCAGGCCACGTTGGCCGTGAGGCTCCTCAGCACAAAGTGCCGGAACGTCATCTCAGCGGCGCCCGCGACAAACGGGATGAAGGTCCGGACGATCGGGACGAACCGGCCCATGACGATTGCCCGGCCGCCGTGCCGTTCGAAGAAGTCGTGCGCCTTGGCGAGATAGGCGGGACGGATGAATCGTCCCCAGCGCGGGTTGGTGCGCGCGAGCTCCATCACGCGCGTGCCGGCCGCCCGGCCGATGGTGTAGTTCACCAGATCGCCTGAGAGCGCCGCCAGAAACAGCAGGACCGCGATAAGGCGCACATCCAGATCGCCGGTCGCGGCCAGCGCGCCCGTGGCAAAGAGCAGCGAGTCGCCCGGCAGAAACGGCGTGACGACCAGGCCGGTCTCGCAGAACACAATGGCAAAGAGCACGGCGTAGACCCAGAGGCCGTAGTGGGCGACCAGATCGAGCAGATACGTGTCCGCGTGCAGCAGGAGTTGGAGAAGTTGAGACATCGGGAATGATGGGTGTCAGCGTGGGGCGATCGTCGTAGCGTGCGTCGAACGGCCTACGCTCGTACGATACATGGTCTAATATCGCCAAGTCCACGCTATCGATGAATAACGCGTTGTTTCAAACGATCTCTGGCCGCGCGATCGTGATCGGCGCGGCCGTGAAAGTGGCCATTGCGATGGCCGGGCCGCTCGTGCCGGCGCCTGCGCTGATGACGTTTGCCGATACGCTCGCCTCGGTCGCCATCGTGCTTGGAGGGGTGTATCTGGCGGTTCGCGGGGTGGCGTTTGCGAAACAACGTCTGCTCTGGCGTGTCCGCCGCAAGCTGATCATCTCGTACGTGTTCATGGGCGTGGTGCCCGCGGTGCTCATCGCGGCCTTCTTCCTGCTCGGCGGCATGCTGCTGTTTTCAAACATCAGCTCGTACCTCGTGCAGAACAAGATCCGGAGTCTCACCGAGCACACCGCCTCGACGGCCGAGATCCTGTCGGCGCAGATACAACGAAACGGCGGCAGCGCGGTTCGCGCGCTGCTCGACGCGCATCTTGGCGACGAGCAACAGGACTTCCCCGCGATCTCCATCGCCGTTCTCCCCACGTCGCGTGTGTGCGATGCGGAACCGGGCGTGAGGACGGGTGGACGGTCGTCAGGCGCGGAGTTGCCGATGTTTGCCGGCGCGTGGACGCATGTGCCGCCGCCGGCGTCAGTGCCCGACTGGATTCCGTGCGACGGTTTTGCGGGGCTCCTCGCCGCGGCGCCGGCTGAGGAAACGGCCGCCTCCTCACCAGAGCGTTTACGGCTTGGTCTCCTCGGTACTCCCGTCATCGTCATCGTGCGTGCCGTCAGCTTTGCGTTTGCGGACGGGCGCAATGTGGCGGTGGTGGTCGATCTTCCGATCGATACACACATCGCCGAGCAGCTTCGGCAGGATACCGGCGTGGCGTTGGCGAACGTGAACATGCTGCCCGGCGCGGTGCAGCCACTGGCGTTGCGGTCTGGCGCCAGCACGGCGCTCTTGCCTCAAACAAGCGGTGAACTCTCGATGCCGTCGGTGGCGTTTCTCAGCATGGCCGATTGGGACACCGGCCGCCGCGCGGAGTTGCGGACGGCGAGCCGGATGAACGTCTCGGAAATCTACAAACGGATTGGCGACAGCGACAGCGATCGGGGACAGACCTTCAGTCAGCGGATGCGGCTGTTCTTTGTCTTTGTCGGCGCGTTGTTTCTCGTCATCGAGGCGCTGGCGTTGATGGCGGGGCTGGCGCTCGCCCGCTCGATTACCGGCACGGTCCACGCGCTGTTTACCGGCACGGCGCGTGTGCGGAAGGGGGATTTCACGCACCGGATCGCGATTGAAACGCCCGATCAGCTTGGCGAGCTGGCCGAGTCGTTCAATTTGATGACGGCGAGCATTGAAGATCTGCTGATCGAGCAGGCCGAGAAGAAGCGGCTGGAAGAAGAGCTGCGCATCGCGCACAAGATCCAGATGTCGCTGATGCCGCAAGGGCCGCTCAGTGTGCCGGGGATGTCGGTGACCGCCTTGTGCGTGCCGGCGCGCGAGGTGGGCGGCGACTACTACGATGTGTTGCCGCTTGGCGACGATCGCATAGGCGTTCTGATTGCGGATGTCGCCGGGAAAGGCACGTCAGCCGCGTTGTACATGGCGGAGCTCAAGGGGCTCATTCTCTCGCTGAGCCGCATTCACGAATCACCACGCGCGCTGCTGATTGAGGCGAACCGGATCATTGCCGCGCATCTCGACGCGCGGAGCTTCATCACGATCACCTACGCCGTGTTCGAT